>NZ_JAJDMJ010000101.1:0-3716 GCF_020593585.1 Blautia sp. DFI.6.71 | reverse complement strand
CCATATCTGGCATGGGAAATGCGCATAACTGCGTACCTAAGTTACAGGCGTATCCGCCGATATTCAGTCGGACGCCTAAAGCGTCTGGAAGCACGTGACTTCAGTCATGTGACGTTCACATTCGAGAAATATAAAGGTTCAATTCTTCATAATGGGTGTTTATTATGAAAAAATATTTTGCTATACTGACAATGTCAACAGTAAAGAAGAATATAAACGAGGTGATCAGATGGAAGTAGCACAGAGAATTCGATTGATCCGAATAATAGAAAAAATGGAGAAAAATCCGGAATTCAGTAATAAGTTTGGAATGAAGAACACATCTGAATATTTAGCAGAAAAAGAACCAAAAAAAGGCATTTATTAGAATAAGTTTCAGGAGGGGTAAAAAATGTTATCATTATTGTTTACAATTTGTATGATCTGGTTTGTAGGAAAATTTTTTGTTTTTGGGTTAAGAGCATCCTGGGGAATTATGAAATTACTTTGCACAGTTATTTTCTTCCCGGTGATATTGATCGGTATGGTTTTGGGTGGACTGATGTATATTGCTTTTCCATTGTTGATTGTCGGTGGCATTATAGCATTGGCAACCTCACATTCATAATGGATCAGGAGGAGAAGACGAATGGGGTATGATATTGAGAAAGAAAAGAGAGAAGCTATTGAAGCCGGCCGAAGAGCACTGAATAGTCTTCGTACGGCAAAAGAAAATCTGAACAGTGCAAAGAACTGGGGTCTGGTAGATATGTTTGGCGGTGGATTTTTTACTACAATGCTAAAACATTCCAAAATGGACCAGGCGAAACGGAATATGGAACAGGCAAAGTATGATCTACGTAGTTTCAGCAGAGAATTAAATGATGTAAATATGGCATGTAACTTAAATATCAATACTGGAGATTTTCTTTCATTTGCGGATTATTTTTTTGATGGATTTGTTGTGGACTGGGTGGTCCAGGATCGGATCAATAATGCAAAAAGACAGGTAGAAGAAGCAATTCGAAGAACCGAAAGCATAGTCAGTCAATTACAGCGTATGTAAGGTAAAGGCAATGAATCAGAAATGGTTCATTGCCTTTCGTGCAGTATGGATTATTTTAATTTTGCTTTTTCGGCATTTAAGAGTTCAAGATTGAGCCCCTGCTCCCCGGCTGTTTTATCTACCCAAAGATTCAAAGAGTCTATAGCTAAAGAAATTTCATCAAGTTTTTTACTGATATAAGCAAAATCCTTCATTTCATCATCGCTGATTTTACCGTCACGTGCAATTTGGATCAGGCGACCGGTAAGAGGATTGATTTCATTTAAGCTGGCAATTGTCTCCAAAATGATATTTGATAAATTAGTCACTTCTATTTCAGGAACATAACGTTGACCTATTTCGCATTTGTGAGAGCAGTAATAATTGCAAAGATCTGGTCTTTTATAGGCATCTGCCATCTGGAGGATATCATAAGGCGTTGGTTCTTGTGTTTCATATTCGAATTTTTCAATTTTTGAATCAGAGACAGCAGTCATTTTTTCACTGGCCTCTGCTCTTGTAAGTCCTGCCGATTCTCGGCAAAGCTGGTAAATAGTTTTGTTTTCCCTGGTGGATTGTTTACCCATGAGAATTCCTCCCTCGTATATCGCCAGGCATGAGGATTACCTGTCTTCCAGGCCTCATGCTGCGCAGTTATTTCATAATATATTTTATTATACTTGATTTGTAAGCTAACAACAAGTAATTGATGGTATAATGTCCATAGGCGTTACTGTTCACTGGTAATATCCCGCGAGGTGTTTTTTGTGAGCGAAGGTCACAGAAAACCCGAGACATACTGCGCGAATTTATGCGATTAGCATAAATTCTGTGCATCGCGAAGCGTGTTGCTGGGAACGGAGTGAACAGTAACCCATAGGCAAGTGAATGTCGCCTGTTATGCGATTTCAAAAAGAGAAAAGAGTGTTATTCTAAGATATAAGAATAAAGAATCAGGAGGAGAATGATATGAGTAAAAAGGATATAGCAAACCAGGATTATTTGGCTGCATAAACCATTATGATGCAAATGGAAAGAAGGCAGGTGAGAGTCGACTGGGATTTTTTGGCAGTATGAATGATTATGATGCTAATGGTAATAAAATCGGACATAGTTCTCCGTCTTTTTTTGAAGGCATGAATCACTACGATAATAATGGTCACAAAGTAGGCGAGAGCCGTCCTGGATTTTTTGGCAGCATGAAGCATTATGATAATAAGGGGAATAAGCAGGGACATAGTGAGCCAGGATTGTTTGGTGGATATAATCATTACGATGAATAAGAACTGTAAAGGCGGTACAGATATGGCACAGCAGAAAGAAGGCGATAGTATGGGATTGTTCAAAAAGAAAAACGTTAAAAAATCTTATGATAGAGAATGTATGAAACCAGTAATTCGTGCAAGTATTTGCACAGGTGAGCAGGTGGCAGGATTCAAAGATATGCAGACTGGAAAACTGGAAGAAATCATGCTGATCAAGTCTCCCAAGGATTTAGATGACTTTAAAAATATGTTTGGGATAACAGAAGAAATCGAGAAAGAATACTGAATGAGGATAAATATGCAGAGGGCGGATAAAAACTATAAGGATTTAAAACAAAAACAGAAAAGTGTAATAGCCGATAAAACATACAGTATGTATTCAGATTTTTCTTTATTGCAGGTTACACTTCCGGAGGCACACCATATGGTGTCACCTGGGAAGAAATGGGGATGAAACCATGGGAAGATTTGGAAGAAAATGAGTAAACAGATAAGCGTAAAAAATCTGGAACTGTATCAAAAAAACAGCAAGACGTACGCTTATGTCCATGCGGTATAACAGGATTATATCCTATGGACGTGGTGCTTTGCCAAAACTGATAGAAAAATCAACGGAGGTTAAATTCAATGAAAGTAATGCTTGTTAACGGAAGCAGTCATCTGCATGGAACAACAATGACAGCTTTGGAAGAAATGATAAAGGTATTTCATTCAGAAGAAGTAGAGACAGAGGTTGTTCAGCTTGGAGGAAAGCCGATAGCAGATTGTCTTCAATGTAATGTCTGTCAAAAAACAGGAAAATGCGTGATTAAAGATGATGGTGTGAATGAATTTGTTGAAAAGGCTAAAACAGCAGATGGCTTTGTATTTGCAACACCAGTATATTTTGCACATCCAAGTGGACGTATTTATGATTTTTTGGACAGAGTTTTTTACAGTGCCGGAGGTTATGACGCCTTCAAATTTAAACCGGGTGCTGCTGTTGCAGTAGCAAGAAGAGGAGGAACCACGGCAGCTCTTGATGGGATCAATAAATATTTTGGGATTGCACAGATGCCAGTCGCCGGTTCTACCTATTGGAACATGGTACATGGTCTTTACGGAGAAGAAGCTTCTCAGGATGAAGAAGGTATGCAGACCATGCGGAATCTTGCACGAAACATGATATGGATGATGCGTTGTTTTAAACTTGGAAGAGAGAGCGGTATTTTGTATCCGGAAACAGAAACTGATGCTTGTACCAATTTTATTAAACGAAGTGATACGTTACGTTAAGCCGATGGCTTTAACATAATATATAGCAAGAATTCTCCTTCCTCTATAGGTGGGAGATGAATTGCAAAAAAACAGAAAAGAACACTTGTTCTGCAATGCGATTCATGGTATAATAGAATCAGTCGATAAGGTAAAAGATCAAAAAAGGACTG
>NZ_JAJDMJ010000100.1:0-3742 GCF_020593585.1 Blautia sp. DFI.6.71 | reverse complement strand
TTGATGGAGTATAGCAAATTTTTTCAGTACTGTAAAGTATTGTTACTAACCGGATGCAGCACTAGGATTATAATTTAAAAACATCCCCCACGCATGAACATTCCTTCCATGTGTGGGGGATATTGATTTTCCGCAGGCAAGTTGCTAAATGCACCTGCATTCAGTTGATTTAATTATTCTTCATAACCATTCGGATTATTGGACTGCCATCTCCAGGAATCAGCACACATTTCTTTAATACCGTTCTCTGCTTTCCATCCCAGTTCTCTCTCTGCTTTGGAAGCATCGGAATAGCAGGTTGCGATATCGCCTGGACGACGTGGCTTGATCACATATGGAATTTTAACACCTGTAGCAGCTTCAAAATTCTTCACAATATCAAGAACACTGTAGCCTTTTCCTGTACCAAGGTTGTAGATACTTAATCCGGAATTATCTTCGATTTTCTTAAGAGCTTTTACATGTCCTTTTGCAAGGTCAACTACGTGAATGTAATCTCTCACACCAGTTCCGTCCGGAGTATCATAATCATTTCCGAATACCCCAAGTTCTTTCAGTTTACCTACTGCAACCTGTGTGATATATGGCATCAGGTTGTTCGGGATTCCGTTTGGATTCTCTCCGATAGTTCCGCTCTTGTGAGCACCGATCGGGTTAAAGTAACGGAGAAGAACTACGTTCCATTCCGGATCTGCTTTCTGAATGTCTGTCAGGATCTGCTCAAGCATGGATTTTGTCCATCCATATGGATTTGTGCACTGTCCTTTCGGGCACTCTTCTGTGATCGGGATGATTGCCGGGTCTCCGTATACAGTTGCAGATGAGGAGAAGATAATGTTCTTTACATTATGTTTTCTCATGACATCTACCAGTGTTAAGGTTCCTGCAATGTTATTTTCGTAATATTCCCAGGGTTTGGCAACGGATTCTCCAACTGCTTTCAGACCTGCGAAATGAATACAGGAATCAATATCTTCTTTATCAAAAACTTCATTTAAAGCATCGCGGTCCAGGATGTCTGCTTTGTAGAATTTCACCGGTTTGCCTGTGATCTTGGAAACTCTTTCCAGAGATTTCTCACTTGCATTGCTTAAGTTATCCAGAACTACAACATCATATCCTGCGTTCTGTAATTCTACAACTGTATGGCTTCCAATATAGCCTGCTCCACCTGTAACTAAAATTGCCATAATAATTCCTCCTAACCTGTCTTCCTGCTACAATACCTGTTTTTTGCAATTTCTGTTTTTTTCTCTTTCAACAATACCTATATTAGTTCACAGCATCAGAAATATCCTTGATAATTCTGAGTGTAATCTATAAAATTCTGCGGATATCCTGTTTCACATCTGCAAAATTTACCTCTGTATTTTACAGCACCCTATATTCAGAACTGTAAAATACCGTTGCCTGGCACATTATGTATTGTAGAAAATCCTGCGAAAATATGATTTCTCTCATATCCCCGCAGGATAATTCTATCCGAATCAGTTCATAAATACAAGTCTTTATGGACATGTACATTTTTTTATACCTGTTTATACTTATTTACAATCTCTTTCATCCGGGAAAGTTTTTCTTCCATGTCTTTCACCAGTTTGAACTGTGTTCTGCAACGATCCAGATTATGTCCCTCTCTATGAATCTTGAAATAATGATCTCCCTCCAGATAGTCTGTGAGGAAACGCATTCCACATTCAAAGGTCATAAGGATTGCTCCCATGGGAAGCATATCCAGTTCTGTCTCAGTCAGTGCACCGCCACAACCTTCAATGAAACCTTTGACATAAACTTCATACAAGTGAAGATCGCAGGACACCTTCGTCAGGTCTTTCTCATCCTCTGCTCCGGTACTTGCACCAAAGCGGATAGAATCACCGAAATCATTTACGGAAAGACCCGGCATTACGGTATCAAGGTCAATCACACAGATGGCTTTTCCCGTTGCATTATCAATCATAATGTTATTCAGCTTGGTATCATTATGTGTAACACGTAACGGCAGTTTTCCCTGATCCTGCATATCGCACAGGACATGTGCCAGTTCTGTGCGGTCCAGCACAAACTGAATCTCTTTTTCCACATCTGCTGCTCTGTGACATATATCTTTTTCCACAGCAGTTTTAAACTTATCCAGCCTGTCCACCGTATTATGAAAATTTACGATGGTCTCATGAAGCGTTTCTGCCGGATAGTCTGCAAGCAGCCTCTGGAAATGCCCGAAAGCAACTGCACTCTGGTAAAAATCTTCCTCATCTTTTACCATATCATAGCATGTTGCATTTTCAATGAATAAATATACTCTCCAGTATTCTCCGTCCTCATCTACATAATAAGGAAGTCCATCCTTTGTCATCACAAGATTCAGAGTCTCTCTCTCCACATCTCCACCGTTTTCTAGGATCTTTTTCTTCAGCCAGGCAGTAACACCGCTGACATTCTCCATCAGTTCCACAGGTTTGGTAAAAATACTCCTGTTCATTTTCTGAAGAATATAATGTTTGCCTGTATCATAAGTCAGGCGGTAAGTGTCATTGATATGTCCGCTTCCATAAGGAATACATTCTGTCAGATTATCTTCCAGAACAAATGCACTGGTGATATTCTTTATTTCCCGGTTAATTTCCACTCAATTATTCCTCCCATAATTTCTGTGGATACAGCCCTCCATCTTTTAAATTCTGAATGGCAGCTACTACCACAGGTTTATCTTCTTTGTAGGTTACACCATACCATTTATCCATAGATTTCAGAACTTTTACAGTTGCTCTCTTCTCACCGAGAAGTTCATCTACTACAAATGGCAGGAAATATTCACATTTCAGCGGGTTTATTTTCAGATTCTCATCCAGGAATTTAGGAAATCTGTCTTTCAGCTCTTTCAGAATGCTTGCTGAAAATCCCCACATATTCATGGATACTGTACTGCCTTCCGGAAGCATAGTCCATGTTTTTCCATCGTCTTCTGTATAAGCTGTGCCGCCGTCATGCTTTTCGATATGGGTACGCTCGTTGATCTTAAGAAGATGTCCTTCTTCATCTGTAACGCACACACCTCTTGCCACATGGCCATTCTCTGTCAAAGTATTTTCCAGTTTATAGCCGACCATCATATATCTGTAAATATCCGCGTTATCTTCGTTCTCTGTCAGAAAATCATATGCCATCTTAAATGCATGGCTTCCATAATAGTCATCTGCATTGATCACAACGAATGGTCCATCGATTTCATTGATGCAGCTTAATACGGCATGTCCGGTTCCCCATGGTTTCACACGTCCTTCCGGTACTTCATAGCCTTCCGGAATATTGTGAAGATCCTGGAAAACATATGATACTTCCAGCTGATTGCTGAGACGGTCACCGATGGCGCTTCTGAAGTCTGCTTCATTTTCTTTTTTGATAATAAATACTACTTTTCGGAATCCGGCCTGTACTGCATCATAAATGGAGAAATCCATGATGATGTGTCCCTCTTTGTCCACCGGATCGATCTGTTTCAGACCACCGTAACGGCTTCCCATACCTGCTGCCATAACTACTAATACTGGTTTCTTCATAATTTTTTTCCTCTTTTCTTTAAATGTTTTTCGTTACTCTCAGATTGCCTGGTAACTTTTTACATTCATCTTATCATACTATGATTTCGAGGTCAAAACGTGTTACATAATACCTTTCACAATCGCAAACGTTACTGTTCACTCCGTTCACAGTAACGTAGCCAAAATTCATTCCAGATTGC
>NZ_JAJDMJ010000010.1:0-100044 GCF_020593585.1 Blautia sp. DFI.6.71 | reverse complement strand
TACATACGCAGCACGACTCAGGATTCTGCCATCCTCACGTACTTTATAATGAATACAGTCCATAAAAACAAACGGATAAACCGGGTTCAGAGGACGGGACTGCCATTCCTTAACCTGAGGAAGTATCTTGTCTGTGATCTTGCTGACCATTTCAGCTGATAGCTCAATCCCATAAAGATCCTGGAGCTGGTCGTGGATGTCACGTGTACTCATACCACGGGCATATAAAGAGATCACTTTTTCCTCAATCCCGGAAATATCTCTCTGGTATTTAGGGATGAGTTTTGGTTCAAACTCACCGTTACGGTCTCTTGGTACGTCGATTTGAAATTCACCGTATTGACTCTTTAAGTTTTTTGTAGAATGACCATTTCTTTTATTGTCTGTCTGTAGATCTCCCTTATGGTTTTTCTCGTAGCCAAGAGTTGCATCCAGTTCTGCCTCCATCAGCTCCTGCAGGATATCCTTGAAACTGTCTTTCAGAAGCGTGTATATATCTGCAACGCTATTAATGTTGTTTTCTGAGATGATCTGTCGAATTTGTTCTTTTGCAACTGACATAAAAAATACTCCTTTTCGATAAGAATTGTCATATCTGAATTCTTACCAAAAAGGAGTTATTTTTTACCAAAAACACAAACTATTTTACACTACCCTAATAACTGCTTAGAACTTTGCCAGAGGGATTTAATTCTGCTCCACTGGAAAATCCTTCCCTCGCCTTCCTCTGTCAGAGATTCTGTCATATCCCTTTTCATATACTTTCCACAAGAAATACAGAAAACAGGAACCCCCTCCTGCACAAACCGTTTTCCCGCCAAGAATCATACCTTCCGTCTGGGATACCGTCTTCGGAAGCATCAGATACAGCTTAAATTCTGCCACAGCCTGATTCACCTTTTCTTTCCAGAACCCAAAGTCAGACCACCTTGACGGAATCCATCCCTCCGGCCAGGTCAGATGTGTAAAAAGAAGCCAGACCACCGTCCCTGCCATTACACTGTACAGCAGGTTGCAGAACCAGTACTCTGCATCTTTCACTATATAGTTCTTTTTTTCTCTGCTTATTTCCGTCCACAGACTGCCAGAAAGAACCGCCGGAAGCAGCAGTAATGCCGCCAGTCCTGCATTTTTTGGTAAAGTCGAGGATACCACAGTTCCCTGAAGTCCATATTTCATCAGAAATCCGTTCACTGTACTTTCTTCGGTTTCTCCATTTCTCCTTCTGATAAACAAACGATTATAAAAAAGTTCCGTCTCGGTATCATCCGCAGAAGCCGCCCCGAAAACCAGAATTTTCTGCCCCCAGTCCGCAACTTTCCTGACAGTATAAGTACGTCCCTGAAACAGAATCTGACCACCCGGAACCTTATTGCCAAAGAGCTCCCAGGCAGTTGTACCATCAATCACGCAGCCATCCGGATCACCTTCTGTCAGAGCTGCTGCCTGCCAGTCATACCCTGCGGGATTTCCCTTAAGATACACAGTCATCGCCTGTGCCTGCCGGTTTCCTTCTTTCGCAGAAATCTCCCTCAACCCTGCATCTGCATAAAAACATACATCATAAGGCTTCTCACTTTTTCTTTCCTGCTTCAGGATATTTTCTGCTCCTTTCCTGTCAGGATAAGCTGCGGACAGAAACACCGATACTGCTATATCATTTCTGATCTGCACATAATTATAGACTCCCAGAAAATAAATACAGAAAATAATCAGCCACACAGTCAGAGTACCGGCTTTCCTTAAAAAGGCACTCTGACTTCTGACACTCATTCCTCCAGCAGCCTGATCCGGCTGCCGCTGCTGATCTCTCTGTCACTGGAAGTCACGATTTTCTGGTCACTTGATAAATCCCCGTTCTCCAGCGCAGCAGTGGAAGAATTTTTATCTTTCACATTCACATACGTTTTTCGCGCTACCAGTACCTCACCCAGGACGGTGTTCTGTGTATCTGTCACATAAACATAGTATCTGCCATTTTCCTCATACAATGCGCTCAGCGGAACACAGATATTAAAAGGACCTGCATCCTGAGAGATTGTAAATTCCGCAGTATCTCCTATGGAAAGAGTTCCCTCCGGTACCTGTACAGAAAGAATGTACTGATTTTCATTACTGCTGTCCTCTTTCACAGACTCCACTTTCGCTCCTGTAATCTCTTTTTCATCCGCACCTTTTAAAATTACCTCTCCGCCACTCTTTATGTATTTCAGATCATCTTTGCTGACCTCTGCCTGAAACCGAAAGGTTCCTTTGGATTCATAAAGGACAACCGCAGCTTCCGCTCCTGTCTGGCTTCCTGTCACTGCACTCAGACTCTTTATCACACCATCACAGGGTGCTTTCACTTTTCCCTTTCGTGCTAGCACTTTCTGCAACGTTTCCAGATCTTTCTGCGCAGTCTCAAGTTCCGCCTGCGTATTCTCCAGCGTGGAATCCGAAGCATCACCAATCTGTGTATCCCGGATTGCCTGCTCTGCTGACTGAAGTTCTCTTCTGCGGCTGAGCATGGCTTCATTGACCGCCTCCTCTTTCGCCCGGATATCATCAATCAATGCCTGCTCCTGAGAATTGTCCTGCGCATTCGAATTGTCGCCGTTTCCTGATGTATTTTTATTCCCTTCGCTATCTGTGCGATCCGTATTTCCGGAATCATCGGAGTTCTCCGGATCATCTGTATTCCCAAAATCGTCTGTATTTCCCGGATCATCAAACTCGCTGGAATCACTGAACTTCTCCTCATCCGGTATCTTATCCTGTACGTCATTCTGCGCCGCATCCCGCTGTGCATAATAATCCTGAAGCTTCTGTCTGGCTATGGCTGCCTCATTCTGTGCCGCCTGCACACTGTAATTTCCGCTGGAAACCGCACTGTTATAATTTTCCTGTGCATCTGAAAACTCATTATTTCTCTTCTGCTGATTCACAGACTCTGCACTGATCAGATCATTGATCTTCCCCTGCAGAACATCTATGGCATCCTGTTTTTCCTTTATGGTTTTTTTTAGATATTTTACAGAAAACTTCAGCAGCGCATCCCCTTTTTTCACATTCTGTCCTTCCTGCACATAAACCTGCTCCACCTTCTGTCCCTCCTGGGTAAAAACTGCCCGTTCTCTGGTTCCCATCACTTTACCTGTGCCGGTCACCTCATGCGTGATCACCTGATTCTGAGCTGTTTTTGTCTCTACCTGTGCTACATTCACCGAATCTGCCGCCCTGGACAGAAAAGTAAACAAAAGCATCAGGGCAAAAAATCCTGCCAGAATTTTTATCAGTTTTATTTTCTTCATAGATAAATCCTCTCGTTTCTGTCGCTCTATTCCTTGATTGCCGTGGATATGATCCCTTGTTCCAGATAATCCTGCCCTGCCAGAAAAACGATCACTGCCGGGATCAGAACCAGAACAGATACCGCAAATGCCTTTCCTGTCTGGGAGATATCGATCTGTGGAAGGTACAGAGACAGCGGCCACAGACTTTTGGTCTTCAGAAATGCCATTGGCTGTTCGATCAGATTCCAGTATTCCAGAAATCCCAGAACCAGTGCCGAAATGATACCCGCAGAACCCAGAGGGATTCCGATTCTGATAAAAATAAGCAGCTCACCCGCCCCGTCCAGCCGCGCAGATTCCATCAGTGCCTCCGGAATACTCTCAAAGAAACGATACATGATAAAAACCGGAAACGTGGAAAAGGCCGCCGGAAGAATAATCCCCCACAGATGATCCAGAAGTTTCATCTGATCCAGAACCAAATAATTACTGAGCATCATTACCTGAAAGGGCATCATCATCAATGCCACATAGATCATAAACAGCAGATTTTTTCCCGGAAAACGATATCTGGCAAATCCCCACGCTGCCGGTACTCCCACCAGGATCTGCCCTGCCAGAACTCCGACAGTAATCTTTACGGAATTCCAGAACATCACAAAAAACTCCGGAGAATCCAGCAGGACTTTCACATAGGATCTCAGCGTCGGATAAAGCGGAAGTACTCTCCAGAATACATAACTGACTGCCTGACCGGAAGCAGATCCACTGTCTGCTGTCAGTACCGCCCCCAGAAGATCATTTAATTCCTTCTGCCCCATCAGTGATCCTGTAACTGAAAAAAATACCGGAAATACTGCCACCAGTGCAAGGAGTACAAGGAGCAGGCTTCCTATCTTCCTGATACGGAATATCTGCATAACTTTTCTCATTCTGCCCCGCCTTTCCCCCAGGCTTTCCACAATCCCAGGATCAGCAGAAAAATCACCAGTCCGGTCACCACTGCCGCAGCCGACATCTTATCCAGCGACAGGTCCCTGTACCAGTTGTTAAACAGATGCTGAAGCAGATACATTTTTTCCTGTGGATAATCACCGGCCACCAGATATGCCTCACGGAAAACCTTAAATGCATTGAGTACAGAAAGTACCACGATCGTAAAAAGGGACGGGAGCAGATTCGGGAGTGTGATCTTCGTAAAACATTTCCACTCCCCTGCCCCGTCCACTTTTGCTGCCTCGTAAAGTGCCGCCGGAATGGCAGACAATCCTGCCATCCAGAGCACTACATCATATCCAAGATTTCTCCATATATAACTGATCACCAGTACATAAAAAGAAGCACCTGTATTCATCCAGTCAGTCGTCTGAACAGATAACATATGAAGCAGGTGATTCAATAAGCCCTGATCGTCAAAAAGCAGTCTCCACAGAAGTACCACTGATGCTACAGGGATTGCCATTGGCAGAAGAAAGAAACTTTTCAGAATCTGCGTAAATCTTTTTTGCCCTGCAAGCAGGACTGCTATGATCAGAGACAATACCACCAGCAGCGGCACACACACTCCGAAGAACCGAAGTGTGTTGCCTGCTGCCAGACGAAACGCTTTGTTTGCAAATATCGTCCTGTAGTTCTCTATCCCCACAAATTCTCCATTCACTGCCCCGCAAAAAGATCTGCGGATCACATCCACATACGGGATCAGCCAGAAAATGCAGACACCTGCAAAACTCGGAAGAATAAAAGCCAGACCTTTTTCTGTATTTCTGAAAGCTGCACATCTTCTGCGATTTCGTTTCCGACTAAACAGCAAATCTGATTTTGCGTTCCGTTTCTCTGTTAAAGATAAGTGTTCTTTTAAATTAATCTTCATTCTCTTAAACTCCCTTACCTTGCAGTGTTGGGTAATCAGCAGCAGACAGCCGCTTATTCAGATAAATACAGATTTACTTCCTGCATGATCTCTTTCACAGCATCATCCAGCCCCGTTTCTCCATTGAGGTATTTCTCACCGGATTCCGTTACTGCATTTCGGATGATCTGATTACTCTTTGCAGGTACAGTAAGTGTTTTTCCCAGATCCATGATGTTCTGTATTGCTTCATCTTCCGGAATGATCTCGTCCATCTCAATCTGCTTGATATTACCATCTCCCGTATCATAGGAAGCCCCGATCGAGCCAATGGTATCTCCGCTGGATTTTCCCATTTTCCAGTAAGCCATATCCTCATAAACTTTACTATTTACAGCTAACCCTTCCGTATTACTTGCTCTCTGGGATTCCTCTTCAAACAGAAACTTGACAAACTTCTCTGCCGCTTCTTTTTCGGATGCCTTTGCACTGACCCCGACAGCACTCCTTGGATAGAAACAGTTCTCGCTTTGTCCGTTCAGAAGTTTATAATCCAGATCCGGATCTACTTTTCTTGCAGAATCTAAAGATACCAGACCTTCCGGTGAGAGCAGGCCTCCTGCTGCTACTGTATCAACTTTTGCAAGCAGACTGGTTACGGATCCTGAAATGTCCATATATCCTGAATGATCTGAATCTGCCCAGTCATCCCCCATCTGATAAGCTTTCTTTGTTTCTTCTATCGCATTTTTCTGAGTCTGCCAGATCCTGTTTACCTGTTCCAGATATTCTTTCACAGCATTTTCATTCAGAGTTCCGTCTTCGTTCATCCATGCAGGTATACTATTATCTATGGTTCCCTGTATCAGATAGGATGGTGCTATAGAAAAATCGCTGAAGAATTGTAATTTTCCATAGCTATCTTTCTGCGACTCCGCTGCATCAGCTTCTGTTGTCAGATCCGTAATTCCGGCTATGATATCCTTATTTCCCTCTATCATCGGAATGCCGAACTTGACAGGCATGGTATAAATGCTTCCGTCCTCTTTTGTATATGCGTCCTTGATATTGGACAGGATATCTGTATCTTTTAATACCCCGCTTAAATCCTCCAACATTCCTTTTTCTATATAAGTATCCTCTGAAATACCATCCAGAAGCAGGACATCCGGCCCTGTTCCTGCCATGATCTCTGTATTGAGAACTTTCAGCGCATCTGTATCTGTAACAGAATCATCTCCCGACATTCCCGTCTCAATATTTACATAAACATCCGGATATTTCTTCTGGAAAAGCACTGCTGCCTGTTTTATGAAATCATTATCTTTCAGGGAATAAACAGTCAGCTCTGTATCCGGCGTCGTTGGGGTATCTTTAGAATATACATAAGAATAAATTTTTATATCTTCTCCTGCATTGCAGCCCACATAGAAGTTTCCATCGCTGTCCTGCCCCCATGCTACAGTTCCTGTATCCGGTGAACTGAGCGAATTCAAGGAACCATCGATTATCTGTTCCACTGTGCTGCCTCCCAGAACATATCTGTAAACACCGGTATGATCAATATAAAAAAGGCTGTTATCCTCATCTCCCTTTAAGAACATAAGCGGAAAACTGCTGGTTGTTGTCCAGTTGACATCCTGCTCATCAGACTGGATCTGCTCTGTAAGCGCGCTGATATTGTCCAGTGGTTTTCCAGTATCCAGATCATATCCGTGAAGAGTCTGATCCTGAATGGTAAACAACATTTTTCCTGCTGTTCCGATAAAATCAACACGGATTCCTTCCTCATATCTTCTCACCAGACTTCCATCTGAAGGATTGATCTCTGCTACGCCATTGCCTGGATCTACGATAAGAACTGTCCCATTCTCTGTGAAACATGCCTGAAATGTATAGGAAGACTGAATCGTATCTCCGGTATCAACTTTCTGTACATTTCCATCAGGGGAAAGATAGAAAAATTCCATTTTCAGGTTGTCATACGCAGAATCCTCTTCCCCACTGTCGGCTGTTGTCTGTGCATTTTCATTGTCCCTGTCAGGAGACAGATCTGCCCCGACAAATATACTTCCATCCGCTGCTGCAGAAACAACGCTGATATATTCTCCCAGATTCTCCTTAAGCCCCAACAGTTCTTCCAGACTTTTTCCATTCGTCCAGGTTTCTCCATTATCTGCAGAATCTGCTGCATAATAACAGTTATCTGCTGTACTGTAATAAACCATGCGCAATGCACCTGAGTCGAGTACTTTGACATCTCTCAGAAACTGGCTGTTTTCAGGTACTGTAAGATCATTTTCCAGAAAACGTCCCATTGCTTTTGCGCTCTCATCTTTTGTTTTTTTACCATCTGAATTGTCGGTATTTACATTCACAAGATCTGCTGTATCTGCATTCCCTGCCTGATTGATGCTTCCTGTTTCTCCTTTGCTTCCGGAATTTTTTCCATCTGCACCGCCACATCCGGCAAGCAGGCTGCCAGTAAGTGCGATCACTCCGGCAACGGCGATTCCCTGTTTCCACCTTTTTATTTTTCTCATATCAGGATATACCTCCATGTTTTTATTTTCTTTCTGTCCCTCTCAGGATAAATGGATTGTAACAGGCAAATCTCTAAACTTTCTCTAATTTTCCAGCCGATATCCAATTCCCCGGACGGTTTTCAGGTTCAGTGTACTTCTGACACTTTTTAATCTTCGCCTCAGAAAATGAATATAATTATCCAGATTTCCATCCTCCACCTCACTGTCTGCTCCCCAGACACGGTTGAGGATCACCTCTCTCGGAAGTGTCTGACCGGCGTTTCGAAGCATCAGCTCCAGAAGTGCTCCTTCCCGTTTGGAAAGGGTACATTCCTTTCCGTTTCCTTCCAGTCTGCCGCTTTCGGGATCAAAAATAAGATCTCCGAGCGATAATACTGCCGTGTCCTCCCATCTTCCGGGTCTTCGAACCATACACTGTATTCTTGCCAGAAGTTCTTCGAAGGCAAACGGCTTCACCATATAGTCATCTGCGCCGCCTTTCAGTCCGGTCAGTTTATCCTGTAATTCTCCCAGTGCAGTCAGCATGATCACCGGTGTGGAAACATGATTCTTTCTGGCTTCCTGCAAAACAGTGATACCATCCATGGACGGGAGCATCCGGTCCAGGATCACCAGATCATGGCTTCGTTCTTTCATATAATAAAGCCCTTCTTCTCCGTCATCGCAGATATCTGTCTCATAGCCTTCTTTTTCGAGCTGAAATCTCATGCTATCTGCCAGTTCCCTGTCATCCTCTATCAGTAAAATTTTCATCTGTTTTCATCCTCCTGATTTTTCATTATACATGAGTTTTCTCTAAATTGTCTCTATACTCGGTTACAGGAATTTTTTTAGAGATTATTTACAGGTTTTCATGATACAATTACCATACAATCTCATAAAGGAGTAAATATTTCATGTTTCACAGACTTCATATTCAAATGACTTTTTTCTCTGCTCTGATCATTGGCATCGTCATTTTTATTATGACAACTGCCTGTAATTTCATCGCAGAAAACAGCACACGCCAGAATGCGTGGAATGCCTTTCAGAACAACGCCATCTCCTGTATCTCTCATCTGGAAACGCAGAGTATCATCAGCAGTGACTGGATTTTGCAGGCAGAAAAAAATTATGATATTTCCATGGATATCAGAGACAACGGAAATTCTCTTTATCTGAAAAAACTACAGACGGATTCTCTGGATGAAACGATTTTCCGGAAGGCAGAAGAAATCTCTGCTGCTTCCTATGCACTTGATCTTTCCAATCCCGGTGCGGTCAGTAAACTGACAAAACGGATCTTTTTTCAGATGAAAGATTTCTATGTTTCCACTGCTCTGATCCCCAAGAGCCACGGAACCGTCAGTATGATCATCCTGTATTCCCTGGATTCTGTAAAACACAGGATTCTGTTACAGAGACTTGCATTCTCCGGCGCAGCTTTTCTGGCAATTCTGGCTCTGAGTATCTGTTCCTGGTTCTTTACCGGAAGAATGATCACTCCCCTGGAAAAAAGCAGGCAGGAACAGACCGAATTTATCGCTGCTGCCTCCCATGAGCTTCGCTCCCCTCTGGCAGTAATCCTGTCCGGAATCTCTGCCATGAAAAAGGCAGATCCGAAAGAACAGGAACATTTTCTTTCAGTCATAGAAAAAGAAGGGACGCGAATGTCCCTCCTGATAAATGATATGCTCTCTCTGTCAAATGCAGATAACCATTCCTGGAAAATGCATCCGGTTTTCTGTGAACTGGATACTTTACTTCTGGATACCTACGAAAAGTATGAACCCCTGATGCAGGACCACCATATGAAATTTTTCATTGAACTTCCGGAAGAGGAAATCCCTTCCTGTCCCTGTGACCCGGAAAGGATCAGTCAGGTGCTTGGAATCCTTCTTGACAATGCCATCAGTTATGTCCCCGAAAACGGGAAAATTATTCTTTCCCTTTCACAGACCGAAACGCACTTTCTTATCCGCGTCAAAGACAACGGACCCGGTATTCCGGATTTTGCCAAGACTTCTGTTTTCCGGCGTTTTTACCGGGCAGATTCTGCCAGAAATAACAGGCAGCATTTTGGTCTGGGACTGTGTATTGCGTATGAGATCATTTCACTTCATAAAGGAACAATCTCTGTACTGGATACCCCGGGCGGTGGTTCTACTTTTCAGATTTCTCTGCCGTTGGCATAACACAGTAATTTTCTGTAACATAAAAACCGGAACGAACATACGGCCTCCCCGCATATCCGTTCCGGTTTTCTAATATTCATTCCTCTGATGGATTCATAGGTCGAGTAGGTGCACCCCTTACGGTCGTACACCCCCCTCACAGAACTCCGGACGTGCGGCTTTCCCGCATCCGGCTCTTTGCGAAACGAATCGTTCACATTATCATTCGTATATATTGACATATATCCGGGGTCTTACCAGTGGATAGCTGTTATCCAGCATATTTAGAAATTCTACCCAATTATAGCTTTTCTTCTGGCTTCTCCGGTTCAGACAATAGAACAGGCTTCTCATGATGTTATATCGGAATGCCGTTATACTTTCTGTATTGTCCGTAATTCCATAGTAATGGTAATAACCAGTTAGTATCTGGTTAAGTTTTGCAATAATCTCTTTTAATCTGCATGTTCTCATCTTCACTAGTGTGTTTGAAAAAGGCTTTCTGCAAGATGTGCGTCACAATTTGTGGGATATTGTGCCTAGATGAGGTTGCCGTAGTGGACTACGGCAACCGAATTCGGGTGAAATATCCCGCAAAGTGGGGCGTGCAGATTGCGGGAATGATTTTTCAGACGTGCTATAGTACAGCGAATATTAAGTTTCTGGCTTCACACTCTTAAATGCCTCCACAATCTTTTCTCCATCCGAATAAATCGTGCGAGATACTAAATACCAAAATGTAAAACCACATCATTGTTAACATACGATTGCATCGCAAAATCTAATAGTGCCTGACAATATTGCTTACTTTCTTTCGATACTTCTTCTGAAACATTCTTCAAAAAATCTAACCACTTTATCAGTTCATCCTTTTCATACACAGAAATCCCCCATTGATTGAACTTTATATCTGGTAATAATTTGCCATGCGTATCATACAAAATTTTTTGAATTACATCATCTGGTATTTCCAAAACGGCGCTTTTTTTTATTTTCCCCCCATTTATATACTCATATATATTTTCAGAATATAAGATTTTTTTGTTTGTTGGCTGCCGGACAGCCACAAATTCATGTAATAATGACATTTGTTCGCCTTTCATTGTCTGCCATAGCTTATAATTTTACCGATGTTTTTACTTCCACAAATATCAATATACTTTCCATTTTTCTTCCAACGAGTAACATTAGGGGTACTCCCATTTACTTTTGAGCTCTTAGCCCCACTTAAATTACTCTTGAAGTTTTCGCACTTTGTGCCTATGAAACGATATTAGATGTACCAACACCAGAACCGTGTTTTCCAAAATGATAATTTAAACTTGCAGAAGCAGACGAAAAACTTCCACGATGCCACATATTCAAAAGGTCTGACGGTATATCCCTGGAGCCTTTCGTCGTGCTGCTACCAATGCTGTCCCCACCATCTGCTGCAACTGTATATACAGAAATATCCTCATGGCATTTTTTCATGTTGATATTTACAGTTTTCTGCGTAGTTCCTGGCTTCGCTTTTAAAACGGTTATGCTTTTCTTCGTACTTCCAATTGTAACAGTTTATAAAATTTGAGAAATTTTTCACTGTATTTTTCTTGTTCATATTAACCGTAACGGTTCCCGTCATCCCCGTAAATTTGGGCTGAGTTCCTCCCGTAGGTACATAAAGTTTCACAACAACATTAATACCCTTTTGGGAATCATATGTTGTATACGAATTTACTCGGACATTTACTGCAGAAGCACATGCAATAGAATTCTCTTTATCAATACATTCATTCAGCCATCGTATTCTCCGATAACTATTGGCTGGTCTGTTTCTGCCTCTGCTGCATAAGTTATTGCAATATTTAAAGAAAATATCGTTGCCACAATTAAAAATAATGACATAATATTTCTTGTTTTTTAGAATAATTTTTACATTAAATCTTAGATGGTAGTGTCAACTTTATACATCCAAAATCGGCTCTGATTTATAATCATTAACTTCAACAGCATATTCTGTATCTATGTTGTAATCAGCCGTAGAAATTAAATTCATTGTTTCAATTCCATCTTCGGATAACTTTATGTTCTCATCCTGCATAGCAGCTTCAAAATCCGCTTCCAATGATTCGATCTCATTCTCCGATTGCATTGTTTCATCAACATTTGCAGAATATGAAGTTTCCGAAAAATCGTCTGTACTCAAACCAATCCCATCGTTTATTGCTGCTTCAAAATCCTTCTGCAGTTTTTCATCTTCCACATCTGCCGAATACTCTTTCACATGATCATCATCGTACATTGCCCCTTCATTATAAGAGTACAAATTCGTTGTTTCCTCCCCATACACATCTGCCGCATATACAGGCATTACTGTTGTTCCTATAAGGGAAATTGTTAATAAAGACAGCATGATTTTTTTCATAGTTTTACCATTCCTTTCATTAATTTTTATGGCTAAGAATCTATTCTTACTGTTATCCCCCTTTCTTAAATTTTGCCATCTATATTATTCATCGTATTTTTCATTCTTCCGTTACGCATTTTTTCAATTTTTTAATCTTTAAACAAATTTTATTAAAAAAACAAAAGGGACATAGATACTGTGATCTATTGCCCCTTTTACTTAAATTTCATAATGAATTAGTAAGTACAAACACTATTCTTTTAATTTAATTCTAAATTTTTGCCCAACAGGCTGCATTTCTGCGAAATCTACTTTAAAAATTTCACTTTCCCCGCTTCCTATTATTCCGAAATCCATCGAATCCTTATGTTCCGCATCATACGCATATGACAAAGAAAAAATTTGCCCATCCAGCCATTCACTGTTAGAGGAAGGTATATCTTCATCATTTTGAAAAGTAAACAATTTATCGTCCTTCTTTACCAAAGAATATCTATATTTATCCCCCTGCATATCTGTGATTTCAACATAGTACTGATTTTCTTCAGGATAAAATTTATCACTTTCCAGCTTCAAACTGCTTGTAACATTGTTAATAGAAAAATCTCTGATTACAGCTTCTCCCTCACTTAAACTTATCACCTGATTTAGATTTAAATGCACTGTATTTTTCTGTAATTCTTCTTTTGAAGCAGAAAAAGCAAATGTAAATGTCTCCCCGTCCATATCCTCAATTTGTTTATGGACTACGATCCCTAATTCAATATCCGCTTTCTTTGTCAATGGTACACCTTCATCATAAATCCATTCCACAACATATTGATGTTTTTTTTCTTCCAAATTTTGTTTCTGATAAACCCTTGATGAATCACATGCATATTCTCTACCATTTATTGTAATGCTTTCCCCCACACTTATCCCAATACCATCGTATTCAGCCTCCGCATCCAGATTTACAGATACAAGCAAACTATTATTCGTCAAAATAACTTCATTCAATGTAATTGATATTCCATCTTTCTCCTGCGTGGTGTTGATAACACCGGTATAAGGCTCTAGGTCATTTGATATTTGCAGGATTTCAGCAATCATCGTGGTAAATCTACTAACAGCAGCATAAACCTGATCATGGAATGCCAGGCAAAGTCCCAACATCACAATAATTGCCAGGCAAACCGCTTTTCTCCCGATATGATATACCATGTATCTTCTCGTCTGCCTTTTCCACGGTTGCAATGCTTGGACAATATATTCATCATCTATGTTTCCGAATAATTCCAAGAAGCTATATTCATCCTTTTTCATAGACGTCCCTCCTTTTCCAATATCTTTTTCAGTTTCCTTTTATTCCGTAACAGATTTTGCTTAATTGCCCCTTCTGACATCTTATGTCTAGTGGCAATATTTTTGATGGATTCCATTACCCAATATCTCTGGACAAAAATATCTCTGTCCCTGTCAGATAAACCACCCAGAAAACGATTTATAATTTCTATCAGTTTCTCAGCTTCCATATGTTCATCTAAATTATGCATTATGGCAATATTTAAACTTTCTACATCTTCCGTTATGTCTGCAATATGCATGTCTGTCCGTTTTGCCGCATGTTTTTTTCTTAACATATCAATTGCGAATCCCCTTGTGATTTTTCCTAAAAAAGCTACCAGTTTTGGCGGTCTTTTGGGTGGTATATAACGCCATGCCGCAAACCATGTGTCATTTACACACTCCTCAGAATCTTCCCTATTCATAAGAATCTTCCATGCAATAGAATAACAAGTAGAATTATATTTCTTGTCAACCAATTGTATTGCACTTTCATCTCTACTCCAAAACAACTCTATAATATAAGTATCTTCCATACATTTTCCCCTTATTTCGTAGTTTTAAATAGCCTATGCAAATATCATATCAAAAAAGGTTCTCATAATAAACATCGTATTTCTTATGCTTTGGTTATGCTTTCTCTTCAAATTTCTGTTTCTAGTCTGTGAACTCTGCAAAAAAGTTACACTAAATCCGCTACACCGCATAAATACTAGAGTTTCATGGATGGTCTTAGTGTAACTGTTACACTAAAACCAATTTGGGAAAAATGGCTTGTTTTCAAGCTTTTTAGCCATTTAGTGTAACTTTTATGAAAAGTTCAGATAGTCAATAAAATAACAAATTACATATAATCAAACTTCTTTCGAAAATACATTTTGAGTAACATGATTCCCGTATTGACAAATCCGAATAACAAGATCAAATTCACAGGTAAATATTCTCTGATTGCGTCTCCAAGCACTGATATACCTGAAAGACTTCCCACCAAAAACATCTGTGAAATCTCATCCCACATTTTTTCATATTGTCTTATCCCTTCTGTGATTATCAAAGTTACAATTGCCAATATGAAAAATACAACTATAATTGCCAGAATCCTGATAATCCATGTTCTTCCACCTGTATATGCTATTTTCTGTTTGAATGCGTTATCATAGGTTGGGAACACTAACCATTCACAAAATCGAATATACCACATGAATGGAATCCTGAAAAAATCTATAACGTCATCTTCTATTTCTTTTTCGATCTGCTCTTGCTCGCTCCTGCTCATCAATCCGTTTCTGTTCCTCAAGTCGTCGTTGCTCTGCTGAAGTGACTGATTGAGTTTCTGCGTCTCTGACAGCTCTGTTTTCAGACGATGCATTTCTTCGATGGATTTCTGTACTTCTCCTCGCAGTCTCTGCCTGTCGGATAAGAGCATCTGTTTCTCCTCTTCCAAAGCTTATATATGTTGTTTCTGTATCCGAAATACTCCCAGAACATCTGCTGTTCCACCTTGTCCGGTATGGAAGAATCCAGATATTTTCTGATATTTGCCCCACCTTCCAGGACTTTTTCCCTGTCCTCTGGATAATATGGAAAAGGAATCTGATTAATCGTCATATACTTCGGATCATGCTCTATCAGCTCACCTGACAACACATCATAATAAGCATTTCTGAAATTAATCCAGTGGGCAGGCTGCTTATTCAGTTCATACGAATTCCGGTAAATCTGTGGCTGTGTAATCAAAAGGTTATAAACTCTCTGGATGGTGCTGCTATTAACCTGATCTCGATAAATCAACTTTTGAATCCGATATTTCAGCTTTACACCCTTAGTGTCCTCAATAAAAACGCCATGCTCATAATAATAGGGAATCTCTCCCCTCACGAAAAAGCTCACATTTTCCACGATATAATCCACAATCTCCATATCCCGTACACCGGTGACCTTCCCTTTGGAATCAAACTTGTGGAACCAGCTTAATTCCGGATCATTCTTCGGTTCCCGTTCAAACCGCAGGATAAACTGCTCCAGAATTTTACCAAGCTCCTGCTTATCCACCAGAAAAATATATTTCTGTGCAGTACCCTCTGGCTCTGTCTCCATATAGTGCTTCAGGAACTTCTTGTTCATATTCATCACTTCCTTTCAGAGCAAAGAAAAAGACGTGGGCCACATTTCTATGACTCACGCCTTACTTTGCATTTATTCATTTTTAATATTGTTCTAAAAATTCCTTCATTGTGAGAATCTCTGGTGTTTCGACATCCAACACCAAAAAGTCTTTATCCCCGGTCAGAAATACATCTATGCCTTCCATAATTGCTGTTGCAAGTATTGGGGAATCTTTTACATCCCTCATTTCCGGGAACTCGTTCAAATCCAGTTCTTTCGGTGTATAAACCAGTTCAAATGGTAATTCCATGAAAAATCGGTCAAGGAATTTTCTCTTTGCCGGAAATTTACGTTCCGTTACAAGCCGTAGTTCTTCGATCACATAATCACAGACTACTATCTGATGGCTTTCTGTTAATCTTCTTGCCAGTTCTCTGGTCTGTGCAGAAGGAAAGAAGATCATGGAAATAAAGATGTTGGTATCAAGCATTATCCGCAAATCAACGCCCCCTTACTTCCTTCCGGATTTCTTTCATATACTCCTGCATATCTTCTTCTGTTTCAAATCCTGCCTTTTGCGCTTCACCCGCAAAGGCATCCTCTGCACGTTTAAATGCAAGCATGGCAGAGTTTTCAAAATAAAATCTTCCATTTTCTTCAAGAATGACAATTTTATCGCCAGTTCTCAATTTTAACTTGTTCCTTACAGATACCGGAATTGTAATCTGCCCTTTGCTGGAAATTTTTGCTACTTCCATAATCATCATCCTTTCATTGATTGCTTTGTTTTCTTTACTTTCTTTACATTTTTATTATACGCAATCAACGCAAAAATATCAATTCGATTTTAAATATAAATCAATTCCTTCAAAATAATTTCTTCTGCTATCGCTCTGTGCTGATTAGCAGCTCTTACCCATGCCATCTGATCTTTCTCTTTATCAGGCAGAGGCTCTTTTTTCTCTAACTATTTCAGAATAATTTCTTCTCGCTCTCTGGCTGCCTTATCCACTTCCAGTAGATGCTCACCAATCGTATCCTGTAAAAGCATCACCTGGTACAGGGAATTGCGGTGGTTCTTCAGATTTTATGGAGTCTCGGGCAAAATGTGGAGTCTGCTGTTTATGGACATCTTGGCACATCAAGCCTTGCAGCCTATACACTTACCGGTCCGATACAAGGGCTTATGGTAGGGGCACTTAGTGGATTGTCTGCGGCTGCCGGTGTGATGGTCGGCAAAAGACTTGGCAGGAAAGAATATGATGAGGCTTACACAGAATCAAAGAAGATTATGTATGCAGGCTTATTTGGTGCGGTAACGGTATCGGCTTTACTCATTCTTTTGGCCGGAGTATATACCGGATTATATCGTGTTGATGACAGCGTAAAAGATCTTGGAAAGACACTGCTTATCGTATTTGCCTTGTATGCTCCGGTCAAGGTGGAAAATATGATACTTGGCGGAGGCATTATAAGAAGTGGCGGTAACACCAAAATCATTATAATCATTGATATTGTTGGCACATGGTGTATCGGAATTCCACTGTGTCTGCTTGCAGCATATGTATTCAAGTGGGGAATTGTTGGTGTATATACATTGCTTACCACGGAGGAATTATTCAGGCTTGCTGTATCGTTAATTGTCTTTAAAAGACGTAAGTGGATAATTAGTTTGTGCTGAAAAAGCACTGTAAAACCAATAATCCAACGGTTTTCAGTGCTTTTGGATATTCCCCAACTGTGTATTATTTCTCAGCGCGCCAGTTTCCAGCTTACCGCCTGCTGCCTTGCATCCACAAATCTCTTATAGATACCTTCCTGCTTCATTAGCTGCTCATGTGTTCCCTGCTGCACAATTTTTCCTTTGTCAACAACCACAATCTGGTCTGCATGTCTGACCGTTTTTAATCTGTGGGCAATCATAATAATCGTTTTTTCCCTTGTAAGTGCATCTACTGCATCCATCAGCTCTTTTTCATTCTCCGGATCAACATTGGCCGTTGCCTCATCTAATATAACGATTGGCGCATCCTTCATGATCGCTCTGGCTATGGAAATACGCTGCTTCTCGCCACCGGAAAGTGTAGCTCCTCCCTCTCCAATCACTGTATCATATCCATCAGGAAGTTTGCTGATGAAATCATGACAGCATGCTTTCTTCGCCGCTTCCACCACTTCCTCATGGCTTGCATCCTGACATCCGAATTTTATATTATTTTCAATGGTATCTGCAAACAAATACACAGACTGAAATACAAATGAAAAATTACTCATCAGACTGTTCATGCTGTAGTCCTTTACATTCACGCCTCCAAGCGTCACTTCCCCGGAATCCACATCCCAGAACCTGGCGATCAGATTGCAAAGTGTTGATTTTCCTCCACCAGATGGTCCAACGATTGCTGTCGTTGTTTTCTGTGGGACAGAGAGCGATATATCGTCAATGATCTTCCGTTTGTCATAGGAAAACGAAACATTAGATAGTCTGATGTCGTAATTTTCCGGCTGAATCTCTTTGCCGTCAATATCCATGGTGTCCAGCTCCAGTATTGCATTTGCTTTATCTACACATACACTTACCACATGTAAAAGGGATGAATAATTTCCTGCGCATTCCAGGCTGGAATAAAGCATAAATGCCGAGATTGTCATACCGATCGCATAGACCGCGCTCATGGTTCCATTGATATAAAAATATGCGCTGCCTGCTACGATCACAGCACCTGTGATTTTTGTTATCACGCTTTGCAGAAAATGATAGGGAACAAACAACATCTCCATCTTTGTATTGACCTTTTCGCATGCTTCATTTGCATCGTTTAATCTTTTTGCCTGTTTCCCAATCAAGTTATATGATTTAACTTCTGATATTCCCTGCAGATACTCCATGATCTGGTTTACAAGCTCTGTATCACATACCACTTTTTGCTCTGAATCTTTTTTCCCTGCATTCTGCATCACAGAATTGACCCCAAAGAAAATAAGTACTCCTGCTGCAGCGCTCAATCCGATTCTCCAGTCAAAAAGAAACAGCATAAGAATGATCATTGATGTTTCCAGAATTCCCTGCATGGTCAGCATAACCACTCTTGCAGCTACATCGCCAAGCATTTCCATTGTATTGGTCGTAACAGAAGAAATTTCCCCGATACTGTTAGCATTAAAATATCCCATCGGCAGATAGCGCAGATGCTCTGCAATCTTGATTCTCATAAAAGCACTTGCATTATATCCACCTTCTGTCTGAAGCACAGTTGAATATCTCTTGCAGATAACATCGACTATGATTGCAATAACCATAATCGCAATAGAACCGCCAATATATTTTCCTATTGGTTTTCCACTCAGCAAACCAATCAATATGTACATAATAGCCGGAATCTTCATCGCTGAAGCAAGAGCCTCTATGAGTCCGATCACCATCGACAGTTTAAATTTATTTCCATTTTCTTTGCCTGAAAAACGAAAGAATTTTGCCAGAATTCCAAACATATCATTCTCCCTCCTTCACCGTATCTTTTACAGAAATATGGGCATTCCACATTTCCTCATAAAGCGGGTATGACACCAAAAGTTCCTCATGTGTGCCATGTGCTGTTACATTTCCATCATTTACAACAAAGATCTGGTCACTGTCCTTAACAGTAGAAAGTCTGTGTGCTATTACGATCAGGGTCTTCCCTGCTACCAGTTTTGCGATAGAATTCTGCAGAATTGCCTCATTTTCCGGATCTGTGTAGGCAGTTGCCTCATCAAGGATCACGATTGGAGCATCCTTTAACATTGCTCTTGCAATGGAGATACGCTGCCTCTCGCCACCTGACAGATGTCCTCCTGCACCTCCTACAACCGTATCAAATCCATTCTCCAACTGCATGATAAATTCATAGCATCCACTTTTCTTTGTCACCTCGATGATCTGTTCATCTGTAGCCTCCGGATTTCCCTGTCTGATATTTTCACGGACTGTTTCATTAAACAGATAATTGTCCTGTGCAACATATGCAATTTTCCGATTAAAATCTGCAAATGCCAGTTCTTTGACATCAACTCCACCGATTTTGATGCTTCCGGAATCCACATCCCACAGGGACGCAATCAGCTTTGCGATGGTCGACTTGCCGCTTCCGGAAGGTCCTACGATTGCATTTACCGTTCCTGCTTTTAGCTCCATAGTTACTCCGTGCAGGATTTCTTTGTCGTGATAACCAAATCTGACATCTTCAAGAGTAACGGAGTTATCTTTTGGAACACTTTTACTTTTCTCTGGACGTTCAAGCTCCGGCTGTTCCAGAATTCCTGCCACTTCACCAACAATCACTCCGATCTTGCCAAGATCATCTGTATAGGAACCCACTGTTATCAACGGTCCAACGATTCCAAGTGATAAAATAATGCAGATGACAAAATCTGAAATCGCAAGTGTTTCATTGGCTACATAATGTGCCCCAAACGGCAATACCGTAAGAAGCGTATAAGGTGTGACCACCATCATCAGTCCATGAAAGATTGAGCACCGTTTCATCCAGGAAATAAAGGAATCTGCATAAGCCATAGCCGCCTTTGTAAATTTTGCATAAGAACTTTCTGTCTTTCCAAATGCCTTGATCACTTCGATTCCGTCAATATATTCCACTGCCGCATCATTCAGATCTTTTGTTGTCTGAACCGTTCTCTCGAAGCTTGGTTTATAATCCAGCATCATTCCAAAATAGGAAAGAAATCCCACTATAACCGGCACCAATGACCAGAGTGCCAGTCTCCAGTCTGTCAGGAAGAAATAGATCAAAATCACAATCGGTGCCAGCAGATTGGACGTGAATTCCGGGACAATATGCGCCAGTGTTGTCTCGATACTGTCGATTCTTTCCACCATAATATTTTTAAATGTACCGGAAGGTGTGTCTTTCACATAGCCAAGAGGTACCCGCGCCAGCTTGTCACAGCAGGATTTTCTTATATTTGCAAGTACTGCAAACGTTGCTTTATGTGACAATGCTGTCGAAAGTGAATGAAGCAGTTCTGCAATGATAAACGATAATGCAATCAGAACCGCTTTTGCAAGATATATTTCAAACTCCTTTTCACCATTTAAAAACAGCTTTACTACATCTGCAATAATAAAATACGGCAAAATCTTAAAAATCACATTTCCTATTGCAAGTAACACACTCCACACATAGGCAATTCTTTTTTGTCCGGCCCACGTCAAGATCCAGCTGACTGCCGACTTCTTTTTTTCTTTCACATCTGTTCACTCCTTACGTTCGTTTTATTGTTTCGTTTTATTGTTTTACCTTCTGTTAGTTCGCGCTAACCAACATATAATAAAATAGGTGGTTTACTGGCATCAACCACCTGATATTATTATCCTGTCTGAACTTTATTCAGAAATCCAGGACCTGCAACATACATAACCTATTCAGAATTCCTGCATCAGTTATACTGGAAATTCAATATTCCACAATCGTTCCCAGCCACCTGTATTAAATTCTTTCAGTTGATGTACATTTTTCTTTGCAGTCTCCCTGTCTATATCATGCTCAATGATCTGAAATACTGATGAAAAAAATCCCGTATAGATCATATGCATAAGGCTTTCCTCTACAACCGGTATTTTTACACCGGCTTCCTTCATTTTTTCCATATATTTCAGGCTGGACTTCATTTCTCGCTCCACCATATTGTGTATGAATAATTCAAATTTTCCACTGTCTCCGCATTTCAACAATAATCTGAAATTATCATAATGATCATAGATATAATCAACCATCTGCTCCATCCCATCACTGGATGTATCCGACATATTCCTTGTCTGATCACTGGCAGAAAGCTTTTCAAACTCCTCAACAATCTGGTCATAAATCTGATAAATATGTTCCATATAAGGATCCGTCAGTGCATCAAAAAGTGCCTCTTTCGTCGGATAATATTTGTAAAATGCGCCAGTAGTAAGCCCTGCATCTTTTACAATATTTCTTAAAGATGCTCCTGTCAAACCATCTTTCAGGAAATGTTTTCTGGCTGTATCTAATATGTTTTTCTGTGTATCTTCTGCTTTCGTCGACATTCTTTTCGTATCCTCTAAACTTCTTTTCAAAAATATAACAATGCTATATAGCACTGTTATATTTTAACTCATTACAGGAATTTGTCAAGTCTTGGTGTTTCAATTTTTTATTTTCCTCGTGTATTCAGTTTCCACTCCGCAGATGCTTTCTGCAGTTTTACAAGTCTGTTCTATTCAGACAGATTTTCTTTGCAGAAAAGTTCTATACAGTTCTCAACCATTGTCTAATCATAGTCTGTTGAAATACCTGAGCCAAGCCAGTATTTGCATGCTTCTTCAGATATTGTTCAACCATCCGGTCTAATACAATTGTTCTCGCAATCACACCATAAGTCATAGCGTTATCTTTATCCGCTTTGGAAAAGTCATAATCAAGCTTTTTCACAAGTTCTACTGCAATTTCGTCATTTATTTTAGCATTTTTCTTTCTTGTTTCTTTTGCTCTTGCATATAAGGTCTGTACCATCGTTTCCGGCACACCTGTCACATTCACTTTTTCTTTCATTGTCTGTCGCCTTCCACTGCTTTTTTTACTTCTTTCACCCATTCTGCACTATGGCAGCAAAACAGTTCTTCATGCTGCATGTTATGTCTTCGGATATCCGGATTTTTGAAATAAGTACAATATCTCTTTTCGTATTTTTCACCCATCTTTGTTGCATAAAACACGTGAATTGTTGTTCCCGGTACATCAATTCCATGCTGGACTTTCGTAACCAGATCAGAATAGAACTGATTATAAACACTCTGTTTCGTAATCCATGGACTTCCTCCCTTGTCAATACCAAACATATTTACAAATCCATCAATCAGTTTCTTTCTTGATTCATCTGCTTCATTTATTTTCTTTTGCATAAACTTAGGTAATTTACCCGTGTGTACCATTTTATACATAATTGGCACAATGATAGATGACTGGAGCTTTGCCATAAACGAACCTGCTTCATCCATATCACTGCTCCCAATGATGCCATGATCTATATGGATTCTTTTCCGCTGAATCAGAAGGGATACAAAACTTCCTCCAAGGGAACATCCATACGCTGCTTTAATTCTCCCACCATACTTTGTTCTGATTTCCTGCTCAATTTTTTCACATTCATCTTCCATCGAATAAAATTCTGTTTTCTCGTTTGGATCAAATCCATCATAAGAAACTGCTACCGTATAAAAATAAGAATGTAACCCATCCAGTACATGATCAAAGCTACTATACAGGCAACAGGTACCGGGAAATAAAAATATCACAGGTTTACGATTGTCTCCACTTTCATAAAATTTCATAGCTAGTCTCCTTCAGACTTTTCTGACAACACAATGCATCCTCATACCTTTGCGGATTTCAAATTTTTCTACTTTTAATCCTACTTTTCTGCAGCATTTCATGACCACATCTCTTGTTGGAACCCGAACATCTCCATGTCCGCATATATTTGCCAGAGGCATTTCCAATGTATTCATCAGCCATACCAATACTTTATTGTCACTGGTCACATCCCGCAGGATCAATCTTCCATTTGGGCGAAGACATCTTTTTACACTGTCAAAAAATGCCTGTGGATCCGGATAATGATGAAAACTCATAGAACAAATAATTGCATCAAATGAATCATTTTCAAAAGGAAAGTTCTCACAGTCTCCTACAACAAACGTTGCATTTGAAATGTTTTTCTTTTTTGCCTGTTCAATCATGGCCGGAGTCAAATCCAGACCTGTATAATGTCGGTCTGGATATTTTTCTGCTAATAAAGAAATCATCGGAGCCGGTCCACATCCAGCGTCCAATAAATCTCTAAATGGCTCTTTCTCTAATTCTTCCAAAATATCCGGATAGTCCTTCTTACACATTTCGTAAATACCCGCATGGTTACTTTCATATCTTCCTGCTGCTTTTGTAAATTCAGCAATTGACAGTTTTTTGTATTCTTCGTTTTTCATGTTGTTTTCCTCAAATCACACCTGCACCATAAACCAATATTTTCATAGAAATCCGTCCTCTTTACATTGTCCAGTAAATCGCTATCATATATGTTAGTTTTATCTAACCTTAATTTTCTAAAAAACCGTGTGAAAACAAAACTGTAATTCCACACGGTTTCTTTTCTTATGTATTCAGTATATCACTTTTATCTGGTTTATCAACCAGATTTTGTCTCAATTTGTTACGCACTGCGTAGCCATTTGGAAAGACCAGTACATCGTTTTCGAAATATACACCAGAGCATATTGTCGGCACACTAATCTCTTGGTGTTAATCCTACATACATATCTTTGTACTGTTTTGCACTCTTTTCCCAGGAAACATCTTTATTCATATCGCGAATCACCATATCATCCCAGGATTTTCTGTTCTCGAAATAGAGCGTCTTTGCTCTGTTGATCGCATCGTAAAGCAACCCGCTTTCATATCTGTCAAATGTAAAACCGTTTCCTGTATTCTCAAACATATTATAAGGCTGAACCGTATCTTTGAGTCCTCCGGTCTCTCTTACAATCGGAACTGCACCATATCTCATGGCTATAAGCTGTGTAAGTCCACACGGTTCAAATCTTGATGGAACCAGAAGCGCATCACATCCTGCATAAATATTGTGAGCCACATTTTCATTGTAAGCAATATATGCACAGAAATTGCCTTTATATTTGTTTTCATAATAACGAAATGTATTCTCATACTGAGAATCACCAGTACCAAGAACAACCACCTGCGTATGTTCATCCATAATTCCCGGGATTACGTCATTTACAAGATCAAGACCTTTCTGGTTGGTGAGACGTGAAATAAGTCCGATTACCATCTTATGCTCATCTACATCCAGCCGCAGAGATTCCTGAAGAGCTTTTTTATTAATCTTTTTATTCTTTATCGCTGACTTCTCATCATAATCAGCAGCTAACAGCTTATCAGTTGCAGGATTCCAGATATCCGTATCAATACCATTCACAATTCCCAAAATCTTATTGTTGTGATATCTTAAATGCTCTGCAAGTCCCTCTCCATATTCCTCTGTCTGAATCTCCCAGGCATAGGTGTTACTTACAGTTGTAACTTTATTGCTGTAAGCGATGCCACCCTTTAACATATTGGCATCCAGCCAGTTCTGGATCATGCAGTCCTTATTAAATACATAATCCGGAAGTCCTGACCAGTATTGAATCTTTTTTCTGTCATAAATACCCTGGAACTTCAGATTATGTATTGTGAGTACTGAAATTGCACGTCCTACATCTGTATCCTGAAAACAGGTTCTCAGATAAAGTGGTACTAAAGCTGCCTGCCAGTCATGACAATGTACTACATCAGGAGTCCAGTTCAGATAATTAAGGGCAGCAAGGGCAGCTTTTGCAAAATAACAGAATTTCGGAATGTCATCTATGAGATTCGTATATGGATTTCCCCAGGAGAAGAACTCATCATTATCTATAAAATCATAGACAACCCCATCCTCCTGATATTCCATAATTCCCACATAATACTGCTTTCCATCAGAGCAGAGATTCATATCAAAGGAACCCCTGTATTCCATCTTTTCCTGAAATTTCTGAGGAATACATTTGTATCTTGGAATAATGACCTTAACATCAATGTTTAATTTTGCCAGACTCTTTGGCAGGGCAGACATTACATCTCCCAATCCGCCGGTCTTAACAAATGGATAACATTCTGATCCAATGAAGGCTACACTTCTTCGCGGTCCCAGATCAGGCTGTCTCGTTGGAATATTCTGTTCATTCTGTTCAACAGATGGCTCCTGAATAATTACGGCTTGCTTAACAGAAACATTCTCTACTGTTGGAGCAACAGTCTTAACAGCTTTTTGAGGACTGTTTTTTGCACTGCTTTTTACACTGCTTTTTACGCTGTTTCTTGCATTGCTCTTTGTATTACTCTTTGCATTGCCTTTGGTACTGCTTTTGGTACTGCTTGTTTGAACTGTTTTTTTTCTCATATCATTGATCTCCCTTTTGCATTTTACAAAGTCCGAAATCTATTACGTCTTAACTAAAATGTCCTCCGGTAAGTTCCTGATAAACATTCATTTTGCAGATATTTATCATTTCCTGTTAATCTCAATTATAACACAAAATGCGCAAAGTAACTATTATTATCTGAAATGTTTCCATCACTTAACTCTTACCTGAATGATACAAGCTGGTTTATTCCTTTTCATTATATCTGCCTCTTTTATTTTACAGATACACTACATAGAAAAAGGAATCTTCCACTCAGTCAATTTGAATAAAAAACATAATCTGTTTTTATTTCACGCATTCCATAATTATCATCTCACATCTGTCATATCCAAGCTGTGAGCTGTTCAGGCACAGTGTGTAATTGCTGGCTTTTCCCCAGTTCTGATCTGTGTAAAAGTTATAATTTGTTCTTCGCCTTTTATCTGTGTCTGCCATCATTTTCACAGCTTCCTTCTCTTTTACATTGTATAAACCAGTGATACGCTTTATTTTTTCCGGCATGTCCCCATGAATAAATACATTCAGCACATCATCCCGGTCTTTCAGTATATAGTCTGCATTTCTTCCAATGATCACACAAGGCTCCTTCTCAGCCAATCCTAAAATAATATTTCTCTGTGCCTCATACACCATGTCCTCCACAGATTTTCCTGTGATATCACGACCGGAAAATGCATATGCGAACAAACCTTTTTTCGGAGATAATTCCGCATTTTCCTGAATATATTCCGGTGATAAGCCGGACTTTTCTGCAATCTGACCAATGATATTTTTATCATAATAGGCAATTCCGAGTTTCTTTGCCACTTCTTCTCCGATAAAACGTCCACCGCTTCCAAATTCCCTGCTGATCGTAATAATTCTTTTTGCCATCTCTGATTCCTCCTAGTTTAAAACATCAACCCTATTTTTTCTGATTTTCTTTAAAAATACATATCCCACAAAACATGAAATTATTTCAGTAATTGGAAATGCCCACCAGATCAACGAAACTCCCATCTGACCATTTCTGACAAACAGAGAAAAGATTCCCGCCAGTGGCAGGATAATAATCAGCTGTCTCAAAAGTGAAATCACCAGTGATTCCAGGCCGCCATCCAATGCCTGGTAAATTCCCTGATAAGCAACATTAATTCCGGCAAACAAGAAACTCACTGAAATCACTCTCATCGCGGCAATAAAATATTCTCTTGACTGTCCTGCATTAAACAGCATTGCAAATGCTCCGGGGAAAATTTCCGTAATCGCAATTCCCAGAATCATTAATGCAATGGTATAAATAAGTCCATATTTGATACCATCCTGAATTCTCTTTTTACTTCTCATTCCATAAGCAAATGCAATGATCGGAGTGATCGCATCTCGCAGACCAAAAGCAAGGAAGAGAACAAACTGCTGGACTTTATAGAACAATCCATAGGCTGTCTGTGCTGATGGATTGAACTTCAGGATCAGATTCATCACATAAACCATAATAGACATCAGAGCCTGCGCAATAATTGCCGGAAGTCCGATTGCATAGATTTCTTTTATAACACCAGCATTCGGTTTCATGTATTTCAGTCCATGCCCGAATTCCCTGTTCAGTTTCATATGAAAAATAAGCAGCAATACAGCAGAAGCAACCTGACCAATTACAGTTGCGTAAGCTGCACCTTTCACTCCCATTTCAGGGCAAGGCCCAATACCGTAGATCATAATCGGATCAAGAATGATATTTACAACAGCACCAACCACCTGTCCGATTGTAGAATAAAGAGAACGGCCTGTTGCCTGTAATAACTTTTCAAATAAAGAAAAGAAAATAATGCCAAAGGAAATCACACAGCATATCCGCAGATAACTGACTCCCATTTCAAGTACTTCCGCATCAACTGTCTGTGATGAAATATATGCTTTCACTCCAAAAATACCAAACAGTAAGCAGACCACGTAAATGATCACACCCAGGAACAGACTGTTTCCTGCTACCTTTGCAGCCTTTTCCCTGTTTCCCTGTCCAAGTGTCCTTGCAAGAAGTGCATTGGTTCCTACACCTGTTCCGATTCCTGCCGCTACCATAAGCATCTGAACCGGAAATACCAGAGTGAGGGCATTTAATGCAGCTTCACTGCCCACTCTCATATTTCCTACAAACGCACTGTCTACAATGTTATAGACCGCCTGCAATGCCATGGATAAGATCATAGGGATTCCCATCTGGATCATCAGCTTATTCACCGGCATATCCTTCATCTTGTTGCTTTCTGCCATTTTACTTTAACTCCTCTCTTTTCTGCACAAAAAAAAGTGCGCACCCTGTCACATAAGCTGGACTTACGCTGACAGGCTACACACTTTTTCATGGCAAATATTCTATTTTAACAAAAGAAAAACGAGTAGCATGAAACTGGATTTACGCTCATCTGCTACTCGTTCGTTATCATTATATTTCCTGTTTTCTAAAAAGTCAAACGAAATATTTTTACAATGCATATCAATCTATTTTATTTTGATCGATGTAATCAATAGTCGTTTTACAGATTTCCTGTTTTGGCTTTTCAAGTGCAACTCCCAGTTCCATATATAACAGATTTTCTGCTATCTGGAAATACCTTGCATCTGTAGCAGTACACTTTTTCCCTTGTGCAAGTCTTTTCTGCTTCCGCTGATAAATCATTTTTATAATAGCAACTAATGCCTCAGGGTTATTTGCTCTTACTGCTTCTTTATAATTTTGTTCCCTCATTTTTTCATTGTTTGTCCATGCTGTCGGGATATCCGGAATTCGTTTGATCAGATTCCAGGCTTCTTCTTTTGTCAGACATAATCTCAGTCTTGAATCTGAGCTTGAAACAGGAACATATATTTTTTCCTTTTCATCTTCTACTGGTTTCATCAGATAATATAACTTATCGTTTTTTTCATCCTGCGGATTCAAATATAAAATATTTTCTATTTTACAGATACCTATAACTGATTTGCTGACAAAGTCTCCAATTTCATATTTCACAAAATCCACTCCTTGCTGACTGGCATTCTTATTCCGTAAAAGTATAACGTACAAAAGAACCCTGATTGTCTCCTGTTACTATTACAACATCTCCACTCTCGTTGCGTGTGGATTCCAGAATCGGAAATCTTCCATTTTCTTTTACATAAGCTTCCGGGCTGGCTGCTTCTGCCTCGATCAAAGTTTTTTTACTGTACTGTTCTCCTCCACACGGATTTATATCCTCAATAAAGATTTCATACTCATGCATATGCAATTCCTCCTGAGATTCATTTTATAAAAACAAGCAGCATAACTGTTGTTTTCCGACTCATTATGCTACTCGCCCTTATTTTTATTATAAAGCCATTTTACTTTGATTTCAAAAGCGTTTTTTACTAAAAATGTATCTTCTGTTTTTGGGTATTATTACCATGTGTTACCTGTAATTATAACTGATTTCTTTTCATTTGATAATTCACTTTTCGGCACCAAAAAGTGCCCCCTGTATAGCAAAAGTGACGGCAGATATCGTCTGAAAAACCACCTGGGAAAAAGTTTCATTTTGATACTTTATATGTTAAAATGAAACATATCGTATCAAGTGAGGGGTTTTACAGATGTCTAAAAAGAAATATAATCTGAATACAATTTACATCTCTGAGCGTCTGCAGGAGAATCTGAAGCCGATTTCACAATCTGCATTCACTGCTGTGACCGCTCCCATGGGATATGGAAAAACAACTGCCATCAGCTGGTATCTGGACAAACAGAGCAAAAACGGAAATTCCTGTGTGATCCGGATCAGTATTTATTCTGATAATCTGTCTGTTTTCTGGCAGAGCGTTCAGAAGGCATTTGCCTTTGCAGGGCTTGATTTTCTGGATAATTATAGCTACCCTTCAGATGCTGCCGGTGCCGGGATGCTTGCTGATGAGCTTTGTTATTCCCTGAGCAGTCAGACCTCTTACTACATTTTTATTGATGATTTTCATCTGCTGGGTGAACCTCATGTTGCAGATTTTTTTTGTATGCTTGCCAACAGACTGCCTGAGAATATCCACCTGATCGTATCCGGCAGAAATGCTTTTCTGTCCGGAAAAGAGATTCTCCGTCTTGGCAAAAAGTTATATCAGATCCATACCAGGGATCTGTGTTTGAATCGCCGGGAGCTTTCTGTCTATACCCATCGCTGCGGTGCCAGCCTGAACGAAGATCAGCTGAACACGCTTCTCTATTCCAGTGAGGGGTGGTTCTCTGCAGTCTATCTGAATCTCTGTACCTTTTTTGAAAGCGGACATTTTCCTGACCATACTTCTAATATCTATGATATGTTTTCCTCTGCCATGATCGCACCTCTTTCTGATGCGCAGCAGGAATTTCTCACTGTTATGGGACTTGCAGATGAATTTACCGTTGAGATGGCTCTTTTTATTACAGGGAATCCGGAAGCCGGACAGATTCTTTCCCTTATGACCAGACAGAATGCTTTTATCACTCCTTTGCCCGATGGAGTCAGCTTCCGTTTTCACCATATGATGAAGGAATGTACACAGCGTGCCTTTGCCATGCTTTCCCATGAAAAACAGACAGATTTCCGGAATCGTTACGGACAATGGTATGAATCCCGGGGACAGTTTCTGCAGGCACTTGCTGCCTATAACAAGGCTCTTAACTATGATGCAGCACTTGCTGTTATCCAAAAGGATGCAGGAATCCTCCTGGCTTCTCTTTCGCCGGAAAAGGTTCTCGCATTTCTTGATGTCTGTCCAACAGAAATCCTGAAGAACAGGCCTCTGGCCCTTCTCGTATTAATGCGCCGTATGTTTACCTGGCATCAGATTCCCAAAATGCTGGAACTGAAGCAGCTTCTGACAGATACCATAGCTGAAGATAACACTTTGTCCGAAGATGAGCGAAAGAATCTCTCCGGAGAATGTGATCTTATTATGAGTTTTCTGATGTATAACGATATCACCGGTATGAGCGTTCTGCACCGTCAGGCCAGTTCTAAAATGACCAGACCTGCCATCAGTATCCGCAAAACAGGAAGCTGGACCTTCGGTTCTCCTTCTGTTCTGATGATGTTTCACCGCAGATCCGGAACCCTGGATGCAGAACTGACAGCTATGAATGAATGTATGCCCCACTATTACAGGATTACCCAGGGACATGGACAGGGTGCGGAATTGCTCATGAATGCAGAGGCAGCATTTATGCAGGGGAATTTTTCAGATGCACAGATTCTGCTGGAGCAGACTTATTCCACCATTGCATCAAACGGACAGCACAATATTTCGCTCTGCTGTGATTTCCTTGCTGCAAGGCTTTCCCTTTTTCAGGAGAGTGTCACCTTTGTGAAGAACCCTGAAGTAAAGTATAAGGAGCTTCTGTCTCTCCACAATATGATGTGGCTGAATATTTTTGACAGTACTTATGCTTATTACTATGCATTGACCGGAATGCCGGAAAAGATTCCTGCATTATTTAAAGACCATATGTTATCCACTGTCAGCTTTCTTTCTCCCTGCAGACCTATGATGGAAATGATCGAAAATCAGGTCTTTCTTTCACAGAAAATGTACGCAAAAGTTATAGGCAGAAGCGAAACGCTTCTGCCCTTCTGTGAGAAAATGCACTATGAACTTGTGTCTCTCCACGTTCAGATCCAGACTGCTGCAGCTTACGCAATGCTGGGCAAACATCATGATGCACGACAGCTTCTGCAGAAAGCCTTAGGACACGCCATGCCGGATGGCTTTCTGATTCCGTTTGTAGAAAATTATACCTATATCAAGGACGTGCTGAGCAGTATTAATTCCATAGCATCAGAGCCTTTCACAGACCGGATCCTTTCCCTTGGTTCTGTTTATGAACAACACTGCCTCCGCCTGTCCAGCCGTAATTCCAGGCCTGAGATCCTGAATGTGCTGAACAGCAGAGAAGCAGAAATCGCAGCTTTGATCACCGACCGTCTGAGCAACCGCGAAATCGCAGAGAGGTTATTTCTCTCTGAAGGCACTGTAAAACAATATGTCAACCAGATTTATTCCAAGTTGATGATCAACGGTGATACACGCACCAAAAGGAAACAACTGGCAGAGCTGATTTCTTCCATAAACAAGGGCCTTACCTGACACTTTGAGAAAAAAAAGCAAGGAAATTCACATGACCAAAGTCTTGCGATTTCCTTGCTATTTGGCAAGAATTACAAATTTAAAGTTTTTTACTTATTTGCATTTCTGTTTCCTTGAGAATATCCTCGGAAATCTCAGTTTTATTCAGCATCATGTCTGCTCCCGGATTACGATAGAAGGAAAAATCCCTATCTCCATCCGGATATGTATGTACCATAGCAAGCGTAGTATGAATTTTTTCATCTGTACATAAGCCAATGTCATCAATTCCTGCTTCTTTTATGGCTGCTCTCAACTGATCTCCAAAAAAATCATTACCAACCTTACCAATAAATGCTGTATTATGTCCCAATTTATAACTCTTTATTATAATAAATCATATTTCACTATATCAAGCTTAGCTGCACCATCAGCAAAGAAAGAAATCCCCTTTGCTTCCTGCTTTGTAAGAATAACCGCAGACATAACCTGCTCGCCGTCATTAATAAATACTTCCACACTAAACTTATCCAAAATCACACGCAGTTTTAGTTCATTGCTGTCACCGTTTACCAGACAACTGCTCTGATGAACCAGCGCCCGTTCGCTTCCTGAGAATTTTCTATCGATTTTTAAAACAGATTCATCCGGACGGAAGCATAATGTAGAATGATATTTCTCATTCTCTGCAAAACAGAGTTCAAATTTTTTATAAAGATTGTCTTTATCTGCCGGTCGTATCACAAGTTCCAGATCTACCGTTCGTCCTTCAATCTGATCCAGTGTGAGCCTGGTATCTTTTATCACAACATTGTTATACTCGACTTTGTTTGCACGCATGGCATTAAGTTCTCTGACCGGAACCTGATACAATCTTCCGTTTTTAACAGACAGTTCTCTTGGAAGACTCATTTGTGCGAACCATCCAGAGTCATTGCATCGATATGCAAGCGTATCCCAGTTCTGCATCCAGGCGATCATAATTCTTCGTCCATCCGGTGCAAGCAGTGTCTGCATTGCGTAATAGTCAATTCCGTAATCAACACCTTGACAAAACTGTTCCTTTAAAGTATGTGTCTCCGGATCCAACTCCCCAATAATACATAACGTTCCATTTCCATTATGAAATTCTAATCCTTCCGGAAGCATATCCTGTGGACTTGTCAGAAGCACATATTTGCCGTCCAATTCAAAGAAATCCGGGCATTCCCACATTTTTCCATAACGATTTTGATTCTTTGCCAGAATGCTTACAAATTCCCATTCAAAGCCATTTTTACTTCTGTAAAGAAGGATCTGTCCGCTTCCATCAGCCGGACGACTTCCTATAACACAATAAAAGTTTCCATCGTTCCCTTTCCAGATTTTGGGATCACGAAAGTCTACTTTACTAGCCCCCTTTGGAAGATCTTTGGCTGTCAGAACCGGATTCTTATCATACTTTTCATAATCCTTACCATCTCCAACTGCCACTGCCTGTGTCTGAATATCCCTTACAGTTCCGTCTTCCAGTTTCTCCTGATTTACAGAAGTATACATAAGCAACTGTCTGCCATCCTCTAATTCTATGGCACTTCCTGAAAAACAGCCGAATTTATCATAATCTTCATCCGGTGCCAATGCAGTCGGAACATAGTTCCAATGCAATAAATCCTTACTCACTACATGTCCCCAGTGCATACTGTCCCAATGTGTGCTATACGGATTATACTGGTAGAACAAATGATACTCTCCTTTATAATAGGAAAATCCATTTGGATCATTCATCCAGCCAACATAAGGAGTTATATGAAAGGCTGGTCTTTCTTCCTCTTTGATCTGCTGTCCCTGTATAAATTCATATTTTCTTGCCTTTTCCAACATTTCGCTCATATAGTTCCTCCTGTCAAAATGATATCTTCTCTTATTTTTCACTGCTTAATGAATCCTGATACTGGTCAAAATATTTTTGCTTGATTGAAAGGTAATCGGAAAGCCCGTACTTCTCCATTTTTTTCAGATAAGAATCCCATTCTTCATCAATTCCTCCGTTCAGGATCCAATCTGCTTTCTTCTGTTCTGCATATTTCTTAATATCTGTATCATACTGTGACACTTTGTTTGTATCATCAATACTCATAAATACATTAGGATAAACATATTTGCTGTTCATATCCTGTAAATATGTCTCATGCATATTATCCAGACGCCATTTCGCATCTTCCGGCTGTGTTACATATACGCCATAATATTCATTTAATATAGCGAGAGGACCATTTACAGATTGCGCTTCACGTACTTCCACCGGTGACTGATCTCCTAAGTCCATATGCTTTAACATTTTTTCGCCATCTTTGTTTACAGACAACTCAAAAATATTAAAGGAATCCTTCTCTCCATAGGTTCCCCAGTTATTTTGCGGAGACTGAAGGGGTGCATACATCTGATCGATCCATGCGGCAGCAAGTGCCGTGTTACGGCAGCTGGTAGTAAGCACACATCTTCCTCTGTCAAAACCGCTGGTCTCACTGTTGTTCTGTCTGGTGATATTTCTCATTCCATCCGGTCCGGTCAGTGCCGGAAGCATCACATAATCCGTATTGTTGTCTATATTAGCAATATCCCATGTGAAGCAAAGTCCATAACGGTGATTCTTTCCTTTTGCAACATAAGTAGACCATTCCTGTGTAAATGCTTCCGGATCGATCAGATTCTCTGTCACAAGTTTATGCAGCCATTTGATACCTTCTTTGTATCCTTCCTGAACCGTTGTATAAATCACCTTACCTTCATCTGTTACAGCAAAATGATCTCCTGTGTCCCCATAACCATCTCCGAATCCATTTATTAAGATTGAAGGATCCTGATCTCCGTTATTGATAATAAATGACATTGGTATTACATCACCTTCAATGGAAAACTCTTGTTTCAGATCATCTGCATGATCTCGAAATTGAATCAGTACCTGCTCCAGTTCATCTGTTGTGGTTGGAATCTCAAGACCAAGATAATCAAGCCATTTCTTATTAATATAAGGAATATCTCCAATGGCCTGAATTGCTTCTTTTCCGGAACCAAGCTGTTCAATCCACGGAAAAGAGTAAATATGTCCATCCGGTGCTGTACACATGGTTCTGTATTCCGGGTATTTTTCAAACACAGCCTGAAGGTTTGGCATATATTTGTCAATCAGATTTTCCAGCGGAATAATTATTCCCTGCTTTGCATAACGCAACAGATCATAATCACTCATGCCTGCATTAAACAGTCCATCCGGCAGATTTCCAAACTGAGCCAACGCCAGATTCTTTTTATCTGAAAACTGATCTGATACAAAGCAGGTCCAGTCAATATGAACATTTGTCTGTTCTTCCATTCTCTGGAAAATCACTCTTTTATTTGGATCCTGTGTTGAAGTGGCCGGTGCACTGGTAATAAAAGAAAGCTCCTCTGTTTCTTTCAATGGAAACTGTACATCCGATACCGGTGTATCCGGATTAAGCTCAGCATCAAGCCTCTGCTGTTTTCCACACCCCATTATACTTACCATCATTGTTAAAGAAAGTCCAAGTGCAAGCAAACTTCTTACTCTGTTTTTCTTCATATCTGTATCATTCCTTTCTTTAGCCTTTTACCGATCCAACCATAATTCCTTTATCAAAATATTTCTGGAAAAATGGATACATCACTAAAAGTGGTAAACTTGATACTACAATTGTTGCATATTTCAACTGTTCTGCTACCTTTGCCATCTCTGCTGTGCTTTGGATATCTGCAATCATTCCCGGCTGTGGAGTATTCTGCACCAGGATTGAACGCAGTACCAGCTGCAATGGCTGAAGATTTGCATCGTTCAAATAAATCATCGCATCAAAGTAGCTATTCCACATTCCGACAAATGACCACAGTGCCAGTACTGCAATGATCGGTTTACATACCGGCATCATAATTTTGAAAAAATGCTGAATTTCATTAGCACCGTCAATTGCAGATGCTTCTCTTAATTCTGCCGGAATTGACTGATAATAAGTTCTTGCAAGAATCATATTCCAAACGTTAAATGCTCCCGGAATCAAAACCGCCCATACTGTATTTACCATATGCAGCTGATTGATCAAAATAAATGTTGGAATCATTCCTCCCCCAAAAAACATTGTGATCAGAAAAATCAGATTAAAAAATTTTCTTCCCACAAATTCTTTTTTAGACAGAGGAAAGGCTGCCAGTAATGTTACAAAAACTGAGATCACTGTAAATACAAATGAATACAGAAAAGAATTCAAAAATCCGCGCCAGATCATCTCATTCTCCAGTACTCTTCTATAAGCATCCAAAGTCCAGTCCTTAATATCAGAGCTCAGTCCCTGATTATTCAAAACAGTAGGATCCATAAAAGATGCAAGCACTACATATATAATTGGAATCGCAATAGAAAGTACAAACAGTCCAAGAATCGTGAATCCAATTCCAAGGATCAGACGATCTGTCCTTGAATATTTTCTCTTCTTTTTCTCCATCTTCTCTTCCTCCTATAATCCCTCTCCATCATTCAGCTTCTTTACAACCCAGTTTACAAAAATCAACAGAATTACATTTACAACTGAATTAAACAGACCTACTGCCGTAGAATAACCATAATCACCGTTCAAAAGACCGATGCGATATACATATGTAGATAAAATTTCTGATGCCGGCAGGTTCATATCTGTCTGCAATGCATATGCCTTCTCAAATCCAATGCTCATAATATTTCCTGCCTGCAGGATAAACTGAATTACAATAATGTTCTTAATCGCCGGAAGCTCCACGTACCAGATCTGCTGCAAAAGGTTTGCACCATCCATAACTGCCGCTTCTTCCAACTCTTTGCTCGCATTAGATAATGCTGCAGTATACATAATAGATGCCCAGCCTGCAGTCTGCCAGATTCCACTTGCTATATAAATAGTACGGAAAGCAGATGGCATTGTCATCCAGTTTGTGCTAATCCCAAGCAGCCTGTTCAAAGGTCCTACCGGTGATAACAGCATACGAACCATACCACAAAGTACTATTACAGATATAAAATTCGGCATATAGATCAGAAGCTGTACTTTTTTCTTGATCCCTGTTTTTTGAATACGATTCATAAGTAATGCCAGAATAATCGGAACCGGAAATCCCCATAATAATCCATAGATACTCAGCTTTAATGTATTCATCAGATAGTTCATAAAATCCGGTGATGATAAAAAACGTCTGAAATATTCAAGTCCAACCCATGGACTTCCAAGTACTCCCTTGATTACATTATAATCTTCAAACGCAATCAAAAGCCCTCCCATCGGAAGATACTTAAAAATGATTGTCAGTAAAAGTCCCGGCATTAAGAAAAAAAGGTATAACTGCCAGTTTTTCTTCACATACGTAACCTTATTTCTCCACGTCTGCTTGCTTACGGGCTTTGCTTGGTTCTGCACTGTTTTCATGCACTTTTTCCTCCATTCCTTTCATACATTGTTCACGAAACCGGTTAAGTAACCGGTTACTTTATAATCTGATGTTACTACATCACACACTCTCTGTCAACACTTTTCTTCATTAAAATAACCGGTTACGTAATCGGTTATTTTAATATTGCCTTTTTGTATAATAATTGCTATACTAAAAAAAATATTTGCATTTATTTATAAGGAGAATAAGTTTCATGTCAAAAAAACAGGTGACATTTGCAGATATTGCAGCATATACCCATTTTTCAAAAACTACAATATCAAGATATTTCAATCATCCTGATTCCCTTACACTTGAAAATCAGGAAAAAATTTCTCAGGCCCTTGATATCCTTGGCTATAAAAAAAATAAACTTGCAAAAGTTCTGGCGAATGGAAAAAGTGAATTTATCGGAATCATTATTCCGAATCTTTATCTGCATTATTATTCTGAAATGCTGACACAACTGCTGTCCAGCTACAGTGATTATCACTACAAATTTCTCGTCTTTAGCAGTGAACATGGGGCTGAAGAAGAACAGCAATATATTGAAGAGCTCCTATCCTATCAGATTGAAGGTCTCATTGTTTTAAGTCATACGCTGTCATCAAAACAATTATCCTCCTATCAGATTCCCATCGTTGCCATTGAACGTGAAGCGGAATATATCAGCAGTGTTACCACTGACAACTATATGGGTGCGCTTCAGGCTACCACTCTGCTGATCCGTGATAAATGTGATATACTGATCCACATCAATGTCAATGTTGAGAAAACAGTTCCTGCTTACGACCGTATTCGCGCATTTAAGGAAACCTGTGAAGAATATCAGGTTCCTTATGATATTGATCTAAGTGTAAGCGGTAATTCTTATCAGGAAATTTTAAATGAAATAAGACGCATTTTTACAAGAATAGAAGAGAAATATCCCAATCAAAAAAAAGGTATTTTCCTTTCCAACGATACTTATGCAAACATGTTTCTTAACCTGATTTTCCAGAAATACCGAGAATTACCCTCTTTCTATGAAATCATAGGATTTGATAATTCTCCCATTGCCAGTGAGGCAATTCTCCCAATCACAACCGTTGGTCAGCAGATTGATATTATTGCACAAACTGCCATGGAGCTTCTGGTTCAACAGATGGAAGAACAAAAAAAACGTTCCCCTAAACCACTGGAAAAGCCTGTCCATAAACAGATTACTCCAATATTGATTCGCCGTAATACAACCAGTTAAAACTAACCTTTCATTTTTCTCCGGAATACAATCTGTCCCAGAAATATTTCTGCCATATCGGATATTGGAATACTTAATTATTTGGGCAAAAAGGGGATGCCGAAAAGTGGTATTAACCGGCATCCCCTTTATTGATTGTATTATCTTATTTCATATGATCTTTTTCAGTTATTTTGCGAATAACCCGGCATGGATTTCCAGCAGCCAGACTATATGGAGGAATATCCCTTGTCACAACACTTCCTGCTCCTATTACACATCCCTCTCCTATGGTAACACCGCCACAAACAACCACATTGGATGCCAGCCAGCAATTATCTTTTATAGTAATTGGTTTCTCCTATTCAAGATTATAAAAGCTTCCATCTTCTCTTTTTCTGCTATTACGTTCTTCAAGTAAAAATGGGTGCATGGGAGTTGCCAATGTGACATTTGGACCAATCATCACATTATCTCCTATATGTACTTCACATACATCCAAGCAGGTGAAATTAAAAATTGTTCCAATTCTTTATCCGTTGGATCATATAACTCTCCACTTACCATTTTTTCTCTTTCTGTCATTTCTGATAACCTCCAGTAAAAATTTTATTACCAAGTTAGTTATTTCCGAGTACTTGATAAGTTGTTCCTACTACAATAATATATAGATAAGGAGAATCACTGTCAATGCAATCGTAAAAATTTGCGATTGATTTTTTGATTAATTTTAACTGTATTATTCCTTTTTGTCCAGCGAAGGAATAATGCTGACAGTTCTATTGGCTAGGTGATATGCAATTGTTCTGCTGTTTTTGAAATTATATCATGTAACTGTGTTATGGTCAAAAATCGTTTCTAACTCATGGGATTGTAAAACAGATTTTTGTACCCATCTATCAGGGCAAAATAACTGATATCTTTTAATTTAGACGCAGTGAACTCACGGTCAACAATAATCATCCCTTTTCGCGCAATGAGATTTCTAATCTATTCTTCATAGTTCAAAAATAGTTTTATCGGTTTTAATGCTTTTTCTATCGCTATAAAAATCTGCGTATATAGAAAAATGGAGGACCCTTAGGTCCTCCGTCCGGTCGCAGGCATCGCAAGTTTCTGCAACCTGATCACTGACAAGCATTTTAATACGAGTCTTTCTAAAAGACAAGTGCTTTCTGCGAACATTGTCCATTTGCACCATGACTCCTGCATTAGTTCCAAGATTACTTATAAAAACAATCTACAGTTTGGAAAAATCTATTCCAAACCAATTGGCAATTTTGCTTTGAATGTTCTCTCTTTCAAGCAGGTTCAATGGTTTTCTAATAATATCTTCTTGTTTCTACCTTAAGATATTATTAGAAAGAATGCTTTCCCTATTAAAGACTTTCAGGATAAATTCCAACAAATGAGAGCAGCGGAAGTACACGGAAATCATGTAAAACAATTTTCACTTTCTGGGCTTTTTGCCCCTTAACAGAAATGATCTTCTTATAACCAATTACCGTTCCTGTGTAAATACTGTTCCATATTTCCCCCTCTTTAACAAATATCTCAAATTTTTCCACTCTCTGACTATAGCAGACAGCCTCTTTTAATACCAGATACCCTAAGTTGTATGAACCGTCCAGACAAATGGTTATTTCTACTGGCAGTTCGCTGCTTTCAGGCTGAAACCAGGTTTCTGAAGTATCATCTGTCAAATCAGAAACCGGATGCGTCGGATCTTCATTTTCTGAAAAAATATGTGCTGTACTCATTAAATTATGAGTAAAAGATTTCTTTTTCCAACTTCCAAATTCTTCCAGACGTTTAACATCATTTTCATGAAGAAGCCCGTTTGGCATAGGTGGAATATTTAACAAAAAGGTTGCATTTCCTCCAACAGCCCCAATATAGATATAGATCAGCTCCTCCAGACTTTTCACCTGATCATCTTCTTCTGGATGATAAAACCATCCAGGTCTTATAGAAGTATTTACTTCTGCCGGATACCAGATCAGATTCGTTTCACCTTCAAGCGCTCTTCTGCTTCCAAGATCTTCCATGTCGCTGGTGATCCGGCGCATTCTAAATTCCTTATCATCGGTCTGCTGGCTTCTTTCCTGTACACTCTCTGCAAGTGCTGTACGTGCAGGAACAACACTCCACTCAGATTTTCTTACATCGCCAGCTTCATTTCCGCACCACCTGATATCCGGCCCACACACACAGATACATGCGTCTGGCTGATATTTTCTGACACATTCATAATAGCGTTTCCAGTCATATAGCTGTTTTTTTCCATTTGGTCCTTCTCCGCAGGCACCATCTAGCCAGACACTAAAAATATCTCCATAACCGGTGAGAAGCTCAGTCAGCTGTGCCAGATAGTAATCATCATATTCTTTTCCGCTTCCGTAACAAGGCTTGTTGCGATCCCATGGTGAAAGATAAATTCCAAATTTCATCCCATAACGACGGCATGCTTCAGACACTTCCCAGACCACATCTCCCCTTCCATTTTTCCATGGACTGGAGACAACGCTATGGCTGGTATATCTGGTCGGCCACAGGCAGAAACCATCATGATGTTTACAGGTAAGAATTACCCCTTTCATACCTGCATTTTGTGCTGCAGACACCCACTGGTCTGCAACAAACTCTGTAGGATTAAAAATTTGTGGTGTTTCTGTTCCATCTCCCCACTCACGATTGGTATATGTATTCATTCCAAAATGAAAGAACGCATAAAACTCTGTTGCCTGATAGGCAAGCTGGCGGCTGGAGGGAACTATTTTGATTAATTCCTGATCAGTTGGCATTTTATTTCCCCTTTCATTTTACCCTTTTAACCCGCCTGCACCAATTCCCTGAAGCAGATATCTTTGTCCAATCAGATAAATAATGATTGTTGGAATCATAATAATTACAAGTCCTGCAAACAGTGCACCCCAGTCCGTGGCATATTTCTGCACTTCAAACAAGTTTGCCATTCCGATGGGAAGAGTTTTCTTTGCATCTTCCGTGAGAAGAACAAGTGCCAATGGATATTCATTCCAGAAGCCCATGGCACTTAACATCGTAATGGTCGCAATTCCGGGTTTTGCAAGAGGCACCATAACTCTTGATAGCAGTTGGATATTAGTAGCACCGTCAATTCTTGCAGATTCCTCGTAATCTCTGGGTACTGCAGACATAAAGCCCTGTAAAGTAAAGATACAAAAAGGAAACTGCATAACTGCATAAACAAGGCATAGTACCGGCAGGTTATTTAATCCATTCACAGCCTGTAATTCCAGAAACAAAGGAATCATAATGTAGGTAGCCTGCAGAAAAATACATGCCATATAAATGGCAGAGATCAGTTTGCTGCCCGCAAAACGGTATCTTGCCAGTACATAAGAAATGGGAATAACCAGAAGCAATAGCAATACAGTGGAAAACACAGTCACAAATATGGAATTTCCAAAATAAGCGGCGATATTTGCTTTCTGCCATGCTGCCACAAAATTATCCAAATTCAAAGCTGTGGGCAATGCATAGGGATCTGTCAAATATTCTGCATTTGTCTTAAACGCAGACATCAGGTTCCAGAAAAGCGGGTACAAAAAGATAACGGTAAACAGAATCATCAGGATTCTGATACACCAGGTTCTTACAGTTTTCATCAGTCTCCCTCCTATTCTTTTTCAGATGATACTTTTTTAGAAATCATTGCAAGCACAATTGCAAGAATCAGGGTAAACATGGCGATTGCCATGGCATATCCAAAATTAGCGTTTCGCATACCCTGCGTATACATATACTGTAAAAGCACACTGGAAGCACCGTTTGGTCCACCGCCTGTCATAACGTTGGACAGAGTAAAACTTAAATTGATAGTACCAGACAGGGAAAGTATATAGGTCGTTCCAATGGATCTGCGAAGCAGAGGAATGGTAATCCTAAAGAACTTCTGCACTCCTGTTGCACCGTCAATGGAAGCAGCTTCATAAACCTCCTGGGAAATCCCGTCAATGGAAGCCACATGCATAACCATATAATAACCAATAGCCTGCCACACCAGGGCTGCACCGATACACCAGAGAGCCGTTTTTCCCTCTCCAAGCCATGCGTGTTTCCAAGTGGAGAGATGGAACAGATCCAGCATATGATTCAGAATTCCTCTTGTGGGATTAAACACAAAAGACCACACAATACCAACTACAGTCATGGAAACAATACTTGGGAAAAAGAATACGGTCCGGTAAAATGACTTTTCCTTGAGCTGTCCCTGAGTAAGGATAAATGCAAATATAAGACTTAGAAATATGGTCACAGCCGGGATTACCAGCATCAGCTTAAGAGTATTAAACAGTGCCTGAAGAAAATCCTTATCCTGGAACATATACTTGTAATTATCCAAAAATACAAATTTGCTGTTAAAGCCTACGCTAAGTGCAGTGGAACTGGTAAAAGACAGATAAATGGCATTTACCATAGGCACAATCATAAAAACAATGGTTAAAATCAATGCAGGAAGCGTACACAGGGCTATAAATAATCTGGGCTTCTTTACCACGCTTGTTCACCTCTTTAAATTTAAAGTATTTAATAAATGTGGATGACATCACCGATTGGCGATATATCTGTTCAGGGTTACAAAAGGCTGCTGCATAGCATACACTGTGTAGCAGCCTTTCCATGCTTTACCGTTTTTATCCGGCTGGTATATGAAGTTTAGTTGGCAGCTTCCATATCAGCACGAACCTGTGCAAAAGCATCTTCCACATTCTGTGCCCACTCTTCCACTGTCATTTCATCATTCATAACAGATGTAATCGGATTAAATATCTCATCTTTCGGGTTAACCTTGCAGTCAGCCGGAACTGCTGCGAAGCTCATAATCAGGGAGGAGGCATTTGCCTCTTCGTAGATTCCGTACATGTTGTAGATTGCAGTAGACAGCTTATCTTTTGCTACTTCACGGGCACTCTTGGTAGCATAGAGGGCACCGGAAGCTTCTGCAAAAGCAGATACAGATTCATCACTATACAGGAAACGAAGAAATTCTTTTGCAAGTTCTGGATTCTTGGCAGCTGCCGGAATGGAAAACTGCTCGCAGCTGTCAAATACATAGTGCACATCGTCTGCGTTCTCGGTCGGGATCGTAGCCATTGCAAATTCAAATCCATCTTCTCTTGGCGCATCCTGCATCTCATTTTCCATCCAGGTTCCGTTTGTGATAAATGCAGCTTTTCCAAGCATCATCTCTGTCTGAGACTCTGTATGGTTCATACCAACAGTGCCCTCTAACAGATAGCCTTTATCTGCAATCTCTTTAATATGACTTAAAGCCTTTAACACACCCTCATTATTAAAGGAACCTTCTTCGTAATTGGCAATCTTAGTAAGTGCTTCTTCGCCGCACTCATTTGCAATTGCCGGCCAGAGCATTTCTTCCATGTATCCCGGATAAATTCCCTGATATGTGAAAAGTGCACGTCCGTCAATATCTTTTACCTTATCACCAAGTGCAAAGAACTCATCCCAGGTCTTCGGCACTTCCAGATTATTCTCATCAAAGAATGTTTTGTTGTAAATCAGACCCTGCGGACCACTGTTGAATGGTGCCAGATAGATCTCATCATCTCCGTATGGTGCACACTTTGTACTGGAAAGGATCCCATCTGTAATATCATCGCGAAGGGTACCGGTTCCAGCATAATTTTCTCCGTCAAAAACATCATCCAGGTTGAGAAGTGCATGATCTTTGATCAGGGAAAGGATTACACCATCCTCACCACCATCGTTAAGACAGATAAAATCAGGTGCATTTCCAGCTACAATCTGTGGACGGATGATATCTCCAATTGTAGGGCTGATAGTCATGTTTACTTTCACGCCCTCATGGCTTTCTTCAAAAAGCTCCACCATCTGATTCCAGTAAGCATCCCCATATCCACCCTGGAAAATGGCAATGTTCAATTCCTGTTCTTCTGCCTCTGCAAATGCAGTAAGCGGGGAAAGTACTGTTGCTGCGCTCATAGCAAGGATCATAGCAGAAGCTGCAAATCTTTTCTTCATAGGTTGTTTCCTCCTTCTTGTTGGCTTTTATTATGTTTGCCTGATGATATTAGTATAATGGAAAATCTTCTTGTGGTAAATTCACAAAATAATTCTTTATATGGAACATTTTTCTGTTATTTTTATATAATATGGATTTTCTTGCGACATATATGTACAATCTTTTTCTATTTGTATTTTAAATGGATTATCTTGTTTTTTTCCTGTATAATAAATCTGTCACAATCCGATACAGTCATGAAAATCAGAACGATTTTTTCCATCTTTACCGGACCATGTACGAATTATTTTTTAGAAATGAGGGACAGCGGCATGGAAAAAAGACAACGATATCAGGGATTTCGAAAATTCAGTATTAGAACCAGGCTGATCATAGCGCTTTTCCTGATCTCTATTGTACCATTAACAGGAATCAGCTTCTATTCGTTTCATATTTTTTCAGAAGCGCTTCGGGAAAAACTTTCCACTTCCATCTCACAGACTTTATCCATGATCAATCTGAATATGGTAAGTGAGATTGAAAAGTATCAGTATCTCTGCGGCTCCATCTGCATCAGTCAGGAAATCAAGGACGGTCTTCTGAAAAAGGGTATGACAGATACGGAAAAGAATCAAGCCATCAATGAAATCCAACATATGATTCGAAGTAAAATCATCTATCCTGCACAGGCAAAAAACATTACAGTATATGATACAGATGGGAATATTTTTTATGATTTGGGATATGATGGGTTATATTCGGATGATGTAAGCAGGATCCTGAGTCGTCTTGAAGAAGAAAATCAGGATGTATGGGCATACGCACATACTTACCGTAACCGGGACATCCTGATTCTTGGAAGAAGAATTTATGAACAATACAGTCAGAGTCGTGTAATTGGTTATACCCTGATTTCCATTGATGAAAAAATTTTTTCCAAAACAGTACTGGAACCAGTAGGTCTGGCTGACTCTTCCAATATTATGTATCTGAATATGGATGGAACAATCCTTTCTTCCTGGGATCGTAGTATTCAACTGGGGCAAAAAACCGAAAAAAAGCTGCTGAAAAATATTCAAGCAAGACTTCCAAACAGAACAGATTTTTTCAGCATTTACAAAGATGGCGAAGAACAGCTGGTTACTTATATTTTCAATAAAAACCTGAACCAGCTGTTTGTATATACCATGCCATATCATTATATTAATTCTGAAGTTAACACTATGTTTTGGAAAATCCTGGCTGTGGCATTCTTCCTTGTTCTACTCTGCATTGGAATTGTAGCTATGGTGTATCCTGGAATTACCTCCCCCATCAGAAGCATGCTGGATTTTTGCAGGGAATTATCAAAGGGAAATCTTTCCGTACGGATCCAGGATGACCACAAAGACGAACTTTCCGATCTTTCCGGAAGCATGAATCATATGGCAGATACCATTGAGAGCCTGATGAAACAACAGAAAAGCCAGGAAAAGAAAAAAAGAGAATTGGAGCTACAGATGCTTCAATATCAGTTAAATCCTCATTTTCTTTTCAACACTTTAAACAGTCTGCGCTTTGTAGCCGCCATGCATAAAGACCAGATTGTAAGTGATGGAATCCAGGCCCTCAGCAGTCTTTTGCAAAATACACTGACTAATAAAAACGAGTATATAACCATTCAGGAAGAGCTTGAGAACCTGGAAAACTACTTCGCGATTTTAAGAATCCGGTATGCCGGAAGCTTTGAGTACTCTTTTGACGTAGAAGAGGAAGAACTGCTCTCCTGCCTTGTTCCTAAACTAATCCTGCAGCCCCTTGCAGAAAATTCTGTTATGCATGGTTCTTCTGATGACGGCTCCGTTATGGAAATTCTAATCACCTGTTGGGAAGAAAACAATCATCTTATCATAGAACTCTGTGACAATGGAAAAGGATTTGAAGTGACACCTGCAGCGCTGGAACCTCATACAAACCGGAAAAAGATTGGAATTACCAATGTAAATGACCGAATACAGCTGAATTTTGGAAAGGAATATGGACTTAAGGTCAATAGTCACCCTGGAGAAGGAACCACATGTACGCTGACTCTTCCCTTACTATATGTACAAGAACTGTCAAAAGATTATAACAGCTAAAAATCACAACCACTTTTGCCCACAGAAAGGACTTTTATGTACAGTATATTAATTATTGACGATGAACCAATCGTAAAAATTGCGCTTCGCTCCATTCTTCCCTGGGAAGAGCATGGTTTTTTCATTTGTGGAACAGCATCAAATGGTCTTGAGGCTGTTCCACTGATTGAAAAACATCATCCGGATATCATTATCACTGACCTGAAAATGCCTGAAATGGACGGACTGGAACTAATTCGTTTTCTGAAGGAAAAAGAATATCCCGGAGAAATACTGGTACTAAGTAACTACGAAGACTTCGATTCAGTAAGAAGTGCATTGCTTTTAGGTGCTGCGGACTATCTGTTAAAAATCAAAATTCAACCAGATACACTCCTTGCCTGTCTGAACAAAACCACAAAAAAAATGCAAAATACAGCTGACCGAAAAGATTCCATTCTGAAAACAGACATCACTGAACCCATAACCGATCATCTTCTCTCCTTTTTTCAGGGAGAAGAGTCTCTCGATTCGTTCATTGAAAGATATGGAGCAGAAAAATTTGGATTTATGAAACATTCCTGTGCTGTATGCTATGTAACGTTTGAAAAATTTTTATCAAATGATGCATTTTCTATATCAGCTAATCTGCTGCGAGATATGATACTGGATGCTGTTCAGGGAGTGCTACAGCCATACATTCTTGTTCTTAGTGCCCATAATGCGCTCGTAGTATTTTCCCAAAAAGAATTAATGTGCAGTCAAGTAAAAGTGGAACAGCTGATAAAAAAGCTGTATAACCGTTTTACCATGTACCAATCCTTTGCACCAGATATGCCATATAAAGAAAATCTGAAAAATTATGAAGAGGCCAGGACCACATATCAGGACTTTCTTCATAGTGAGGGGCATTATAAAAATGATGTTGCCAAAACCCTTACATACATAGAAAATAATTACATGCACCGTCTCACATTATCCTCCATTTCGGCAAATGTCAATCTCAGCACTAGCTATTTATGCCGTGTTTTCAAGTCCGAAGTAGGAACAAGTATTACCAGCTACTTAAACAATCTGCGGATAAGAAAAGCTGCTACACTGATAAAGGAGAATACCTTTTCCCTTAAGGAGATCTCCGTTATGGTAGGAATTGACGATCAACTTTATTTTAGTCGATTATTCAAAAAGTGTATGGGAATTTCACCTTCTGAATATGGGAAACGATTTCATCTATAAGCAGGTAATCTGATATAAAACAGCAGGATGTCTTATAATCACAAGATATCCTGCCTTTCATATATCATAATATATTCTTTATATCAGCGTCTTCTGATAACTGCTTCCAGCATTCAGGACGATTTCTTCTTCCATACCATTATATAAGATTACCAGTTTCGCATCAATTGGAGATTTCAGATTTATTTCCGTAACCCGTTTTTCTTTCCACTTGAAATTAAGTGTGATATTACCAGGCGCTTTCACGCCTTCTGCCATCCCATCTTTCCATTCATCTGGTAATGCCGGAAGAAAAACAATTTTCTGCTCTTCATACTGAACCAGCATTTCCAGCACAGCAGCAGCAAATCCAAAATTACCATCAATCTGAAACGGAGGATGGGCACAAAGCATATTCGGATATATCCCGCCACCTACCAGACTGCATGCTTCTTCTCTTGTTAAGCGAAGCTGATTTTTTAATAAAGTCAGGGCATGATTTCCATCTCCAAGTTTTGCCCACAGGCAGGCTTTCCACGCCATACACCAGCCGGTTCCCTTATCCCCACGCCTTTCCAAAGAAGTTCTGCAGGCTTCTATAAGAGGTTCATTCTCTTTATGAATCTGGTTCCCAGGATATAATCCAAACAGGTGAGAAATATGTCTGTGATTGATATCTGCTTCCGGGTAATCATAAAACCATTCCTGAAGCTGCCCTTCTTTCCCAATTTTATAGGGAGGAAGTTTCTGAAGCACATTTTTGACTGCATTTGTAAAATCTTCTACTCCCAGAATTTCACATGCTTTTAAATATAATCCAAACAGTTCTCTCAATATGCTGATATCCATTGTTGACGCAAACGTAACACTATGTGTCGTCATATCTGGTGCAAGGAATGTATTTTCAGGTGAAGTAGAGGGAGCAGTTACATAATATCCCTTATAAGGTACCAGATAGCCCAGGTAAAATTCTACGGCCCCTTGTATAATCGGAAATGCCTTCTTTTTTAAAAAAGCTTCATCCAATGTATAGCAGTAATGTTCCCATAAATGACAGCATAACCATCCAGAACTCATCGGCCACATGGAATATGTACAGGGATTTTCGTCCTGTCCAAATTGTCCAACCGGGCTTGAGTGTCCCCAAATATCCAGATTATGGTGGCTTACCCAGCCAGCCAGATGATAAACATCCTGAGCTGTTTTTTCACCTTTTTTTGAGGTACGTTCTATAAGTTCAAGCAAAGGCATATGACAGTCACTTAAATTTGCTTTTTCTGCCATCCAGTAATTCATTTCCGTATTAATATTTACAGTATAATTACTGCTCCAGGGAGCACGCATATGGTGATTCCAGATTCCCTGAAGATTTGTACATTGTGAACCGGGTACAGATGAACAGATCATCAGATAGCGGGCATAATGAAACATTTTTAATGCAAGTTCATTATCGGGTGTATAATTAATGTCAAGATGCATCCTATCAAAATAATTTGCGTATACATCCATATGCGCCTTTTTTTGCTTTTCATATTGAATGTGCTGAATGTTTTCCATCATACAGTTTCTTTTTGAAAAAAAGAGTTCTTTTTGTTTAAAATCAGTTACTCCGGACACGTAAATATACACATCATTTGGAGTATTTATAAAAAGCTTATCCGCTTGCTGATATACATTTCCACCGTTCGTTTGTACATATAATCCAATTGCAAAACGGATTCCCTGCCCCTCTTCATAAACGACAGGAACTTCGCAGGAATAATAAGGTGGTGCAACATAAATGGGTGCCTGCCCTTCTAATATAATTCCATTTTCTGCAAAAAAAGCAGATTTGTGCTTTATTTCACTTTCCAGTGTTATTGACATTTCAAGATTGCAATTTGGAGAAGTATGATAATGAATTGCCATCACTGGTTCTGACATACTCACAAAAAATTCTCTTTGATAAATCAAATCATCCTGGCAGAATTCTATTTTTTCAGTTGCATTCGTCAGGCACAGTTCTCTTCTATAAAAGCTGTTTCCATTTTGAATGGGTTCTTTCACATTAATGGAAAGCGTTCCTGCAGGCAGATAGCTTTCTGTCCAGTCTCCTAACACATTTTCTTTGCAATAATTCTCTGCTCCCTGGTAATCCCCTGCAAAAATGTGTTTTCTAAAAAGATCCCAGTCGACATTTTTGTTGGGATTTTCCTTGTTTCTTCCATTTCCAGACCAAAGCGAATCCAGATTCAATTCTATTCTTTCATTTTGAAATCTTCCATAGGACATTGCTCCCATGGTTCCATTTCCAAGGGGCAGCGCTTCATTCCAGGCTTCTGCTGGTTTATCAAAAATAAGTGCTAAGCGATCCATAACCCACTCCTCAATTCTAGTACATCGTTTTCGAAATAACTATACCACTTACTTGTCTGCGAATCCGATTGCACAGGTCTAAAAGCCTCAGCGTAGCCCGCTACGCCTGCGTTTTTATACCAGCACACTCGAATCCGCATCCTACGCGATTGATATAGTTATTTACGAAACGATGTACTAGAAAACTTTATTTTTATAATTATACACAACTCTCAGGGATTAATCAACTGGTGTAATTTCGGATTTATTGTTAAAAAATGTAGAAAAATGAATGGCTTATTTGCCTGATATATCCAAAAATAAAATATTCTTTCTCCCATTTAATCGCTCTAATATTTCTTCCGATTCAGCACTGATATTTCCAAATGCGCGCTCTGGTTTTCCGAGGAAAAATCCCTGGCCGTAATGTACTCCCAAGCTGTGCAGACATTCCAGCTCCTGTGCTGTTTCTATCCCTTCTGCGATCAGAATCGCCCCTGTTGCATTACAGTAATCCAGCAGGAGTTTCATCATGATTTCTTTTTTCTTATACTTGTAGATATCCCTTACTAATTCTATATCCGCCTTCAGATAATCAGGCGTGGTATTTACCACACGGTTTAGTCCTGAATGTCCAGCTCCCACATCATCCAATGCTATCTCATATCCCTGATCTGCATAATGTTTCATGATCTGCTGCAATATCTGATAGTTTTCTATGTCTGATCTCTCTGTTATTTCGAATACAATATCAGAAGCAGGAACCCCTGCCTTCATAGCCTTACGGTTTGTAAATCCCTGTATAAACGCTTTATCCTGAATAATATTTCCATCAACATTAAGAAATAATTTTACATTTTCCGGTTTTTCAACTGCTGCCTTCAAGGCTTTGTTTCTGCATAGTTTCTCTAATTTCCATACGCATCCCAACTGTTCAGCGATCACAAACAAATCTGAAATCGTAAGTGTCGTACTACTCCTGTCTATACGGCTGAGTGCCTCATAGCCGGACACCCTGCCGGTCTGTAAATTGACGATTGGCTGAAACACCGGATATATGGCTTTTCTCTCTAATATCTTATAGAATTCATCTGCTTTGTTTACTTTCATCGTTTTATGATCCCTCCTGCGAGAATCACTTTTTCAATACTTTTCCTGAAATAAAGAAGGCTCCTGCCAGTGAGGTAAAGGGAACTGTAAGGATTACTCCCATACTTGCGGAAATCCCCTGCATCAGTTCAATCCCAATAGAATACATATTGATGATCTGATGATAGGAATAGTTATATGCAAAAATAAATACCAGTGTGTTGAGAGAGCCACCTGCAAAAGCAAGAATCAGCGTGTTTGACATAGTTCCCATCATATCTTTTCCAACATTCATGCCGCTTTTAAACAAGTCCCACATTCCAAGATCCGGGCGTCTGCTGTATATTTCCTGTAAAGTAGAGGCAATAGACATTCCTACATCCATTACTGCTCCCAGTGATGCGATCAGGATCCCTGCAAACAGAAGTTCATTTATTTTTATAGCTGTTTTCTCTTCCAGGTAAATCAACTCTTCAATATCACTTACATTATAACCTGTGATCTGAGTTACTTTTCCAAATATTCCTGCAAATATAACAGCCATTACAACACCGGTTACAGTTCCTGAAATTGCAGTTAATGATTTAACAGAAATTCCGGAAATCAGATAAATTGTTACTACAGTGGTTATAACGGCAACAACTACCGCTGAAAAGATTGGCGAAACACCTCTGTATATCATCGGAAGAAACAGAAACAGCACACATACAATGGTAAAGCCCAGCCCCATTACAGATGCCGCACCTTTTTTTCCACCGATCAGGATAATTACCAGAAGAAACACTGCAATCATAAAATATAAGGAAAATTCACGGTCAGCACTATATACAGATGCAATGACTTCACCCTGTGATTCACTGACCAGTGCAATGACTTTCATACCCTTTTTACAGGTTGCACCAAACAGATAGCTGGAAGAACTGATTGCTTCCACTTTTTCGTTCTTAAATTTGCCGGAACAGAGTCGCAGCCTGACTGTCTGATTACCTACTCTGTTTCCGTTTTCTGTAAGGTTATCTGAAATAACCTCTGTTACTACTGCTTTTTCAAAGGTTCTGCCCTCTGTAGAAAGAAGTTCTGTTTTTTCGATCTTATTATATTGCATCAGAAAAATGAGGAAAAGGATGCCTGTGATCACCAGGCACCCTCTCCGAAGGAAATTTTTGTTTAACATTATTTTGCTTTCACCTTAATTGTTTTGCTTGCTGCACCATACACGTTCTTCTCTGAAACTTTGGTAAATGCTTTTACTCTTACATAGTAAGTTTTTCCTTTGGACAAATTTTTAAGAGCATATGTAGTTTTTGCTGTACGGTAAGTAGTTACCTTTTTGAATGAAGAATCTGTGGAAACCTGAATTGCATAGCCGGAAACTTTTCCACCTGCTTTTCCGATCGTAACAGTGGCTGTTCCGGATTTTCCGGCTTTCACAGTTTTTAACACTGCTTTCTTTGGCACAATCTTAAATGTTACTGTCTGTGTTCCTGTATACTTTCCGATTCCATTGATGGTTGCTTTTGCCAGACCTGTATTTTTGTTATCTGTATAGGTAACTGTGTAGTCTTTTCCTGCCTTTAAGGTCTTTCCATTCAGAGTTACTTTAAGAGCCGGCTGGATCTGTTTTCCTGTATAAATCTGATTCTTCACTTTCCCTACAGATGCAGATTTAATATCTTCTGTCACACCTTTTTTAATCGTAAAGGTTTCATCAATTTTCTGGTCATTATCTGTACGATAAGTATTGATTGTAAATGTATTATCTGTTACATCAATAACAGAATAAGTCGGAACATCTTCCTGCCATCTGTTTGCAATATAGCTCTGCATTCTTGGTACAAGATCATAATACTTGCTTCCTGATGAAGAGTTTGCTGTCATATAGAGAATACCATCCGGATTTACAACTGTCTCACCCTTTTCTGTATCCTCTATCGCATCCTTATCCATGACTGCATTCAGATAATTCAGATAAGCCACATCAGCCGGTTCCTTGGAATCTGTGGAAATATTTGCCGGTGCTTCATATCTTGTAGCCGGATTTTCTCCTGCATCCATATCCTTATCCAGTTCTGCATCAAACTCATCATCCGTATATTCTACAGTTTTATGTCCGCCCTCAAGAATATGGGTACGGGAATATGCATGATCGTGTCCTGTAAGAACAACATCTACATCATTTGCTTCAAAATAGGGTACCAGTGTATATCTGAGGTTTGTAATCTCCGGTTCATTGGAATGCTCCGCTGAACCATAGATATCCTGATGTAAGGTTACGACTCTCCAGGTACAGTTTGGATTTGCAGCAATCGCCTGTTCCATAAACTGTTTATGTTCAGCAGCATTTGTATCCTGTGTATTGAGCATCATAAACAAAGTGTTTCCATATGTGAAATAATAATCTCCACCCACAACTCCGTTAGAACCCAGGTCGCTGCTGTTTGGTGTATTAAAATGATATGTGTAGTTTGCATTATCTGCGTCATGGTTTCCAACAGTTGTTGCAACAGGAAGGGATTTCAGCACATCTGGGCTTAAATATCCGGTATACTCAATCTCGCTGGTCATTTCACTTTTTCCCGGAGATTTCTTCTTTGTTGTCTGGATCTGGTCACCTGCTGATACCACGAAGCTTGCATTTCCGCCTGTTTTATCCATAGCTTCATTTAATGTGGTGTTCCAGTTAAAGGAATCATTTCTGACCGCATCGGACTGTGCCTGATAAAATTCTGCTGTATCAGAGCCTTTCAGTTCATTGGAAGATCCAATCTGCGGATCACCTACGAAAATAAAGCTGTAATTATTTGTTGATTTTGTAGCATATTCTGCAGGTTCTGTGTAGGTTCCATCCTCTTTTTCATAGCTGTAATAGTACACAGTATTTGCACTCAGACCTGTGGCAGTTACTTTATTGGAAACATATGCCTCATTTGTCTTTGTATTTGTAGTTGCATCTGTCTGCTCTGCAACATACACTTTTGCATTTTTCATATTTCTGCCTTCACCGATGATCAGTTTCGGCGCAGCTGTATCAGCCTGTGCTCCAAGGATATCCGCTACCATTGCAGCAATTGCACGACTTTCATCACCTTCTGTATCAAAATCAGGAAGGTTCTCATCTGAGTTTGCTTCTGCTGCGAATTCCTCTGCGTCATTCTCAGAAGTACTAAATGCTGCTACGTTTTCTCCTTCTTCCGCATTAAATGCTGCTATGCTTTCTTCTGATGCTATATCCTCTTCAGCTATTGCAGTTTTCTCTGCTATATTTACTTCTGTTGCTGCATTTGATTCTGTCTCTTCAGCCTGTGCTGCTTCCACTGTTTCACCTGCTGCTGAAGTATCGGCTTCTGTTCCTGCAAAGACAGATTCACTGCTGTCACTGAAAGCATCACCTGACTGAGCGGAGAACTCCTGTGCAGCCTGTTCTTCTTTCTTTTCTGCTGTGTCAGAGTTGTCTTTTTTAGAATACCATGCGAAATTTAACTGGCTAAAGTCAGAGCCCGGAGTAAGTGAAACCTGAGTCCAGTCATTCTTAACAGCTTCCCACTCTGCTTTCCAGGATTCCCAGTTCCGGGAAATTCCCATTCCGCCTGCAAGAGAAGCAGCATCTGTTTTTCCGTCCGGTGCTGCACTTGCAAATGCCGGAGTAACCGCTCCTGCTGTCAGTGAAACTGATAAAATACCTGCCATAAAACTTTTTCGCCATAAGTTGTTCATTTTTTCATAATCCTCCTGAGAAATGAATGTTTCATCACACGATCACAGATCGGGTGTTCATTACATTGGAGAGTATAGAAACATTGAGAAAAAAGTTCAATAGACTTTACTGAGGTTTAACTATATTTTACATAGGTCTTACACTACTGTTCGCTCCGTTCTCAGTAACAGCTGACACCAAAGTACATCCTGCAGGAAATTCGGCTCAAAGTGCTTTCCTCGGACAGGTTCTGACACATTCCATGCACAAAATACATTCTGTTCCGTTTTTCCGTTTTCTGGAGTTATCGGTTATATCAACATTCATCGGACAAACTTTTTTACATTTTCCACATGAAATACACTTCTCTTTGTCACACTTAACTCTGACTACAGAGAAATAACTCATAGGTTTCAGAAAGATCGTGACAGGACAAATATACTTACAGAACGCTCTGTTATCTTTGAATAGGAATGCCAGAATAATCCCCACAATATAATACAGAATATTCCCCACGATAAAAGCTATAAACATGATTTTCTCCATATTCTCTACGTGATTCAGAAAAAGTAGCACCACGAAAGAGAACTAAAATGCAAATGTAATATACCGGATGAAACCTATCTTTTTTCTTGCAGCCTGAGGCTTTTTATATGGTAAAAAGTCCAACACCATAGCTGTCCAACAGGCATATCCGCACCATCCTCTTCCAAACAAAAGTGGTCCGAATATTTTTGCAACAACATAATGGATCGTAGCTGCTTCAAATACTCCGCTGCAAAGCAGCTCCCACAATTCTCATCATATCTCAATATAAAGTATTTGTCTAATGTTTCTATTAAGCAAATATTTGTCAGACCAACTTGCCATAAGTACCAGAATATCAAGGTTTGCGAAGGCAATTTATAGTAGATTTTGGCATATACATTTCGATTTTTTTTGAGTATAATAATTCCGAAAAAGTACTTTGACAGTAAATAAATGCAACATCATTGCACAGGAGGCATGGGATATGATTATTACAATAGCAAGACAGTGCGGAAGCGGCGGACATGAAATAGGAAAAGAACTGGCTTCCAGACTTGGACTGGAACTCTATGACAGAAAGAAACTGGAAGAAGAGGCCAAAAAACTTGGAAAGCTTGACGAAAACAAAGAATTTTTCCAGGAAAAGGCAGTAAACAGCCTGCTCTACAGCATTGCTGTAAGCTACGGAGAAAGCAATCCGATGGAAAAATCTTTTGAACTTATACGTGAACTTACGCAGCAAAAACCTGCCGTAATCATCGGACGCTGTTCAGGAGCGATTTATGCAAATGATCCTGAGGCAACTACTGTTTTTCTTCACGCAGATAAAGACTGCCGTATCAAACGTGTAATGGAACGGGACGGTATTAATGAGAAAAAAGCTGCAAAGCTGATAAAGGAAGTGGATGAGAAAAGAGCATCTTTCCACAAATTCTGCACAGGCAAAGAATGGGAAGACGCCAGCCAGTATCAGCTGTCTATTGATACAGGCAAACTTGATATTTCCGATGCAGCAGACATGATCATAAATTATATCAATGCTAAAAATATCGGACAAAAGCACCTGTAATTTCCAAATAACACTGTAAAAATCAGGCACAAGTTTCCGAAATATAACTTGTGCCTGATTTGCATTTTCTTTTAATATTTACTGTTTGACTGATCGGATTCATCCATCGGATATCTCTGTAAATTCGCAGATAGACTTCTCAAATATGCTATACAACGCATCAATGTTCTAGGATATATTCCATCTGCCTTTCTTTTGTTTTCATACCCATTTTTTCATAGAACTTTTCGGCTGAAGTATTTCCTGCCCATACGTTCAGTGTCACTTCATAACAGCCCATTCGCTTTGCTTCATTTTTTACATATTCAAACAAGCTCTCGCCGATATGCTGTCCTCGTGCGTGCTGATCAACACATAGATCATCTATAAAAAGAGACTTAAACGGTACCATATTAGTTGAAAAAGGCTGTTCCTGTAATTGGCAAAATGCATATCCTACACAAACATCTTCCTCGTTCACTGCTACATATATGGGTTTTTCTTCTTTTCCTAATAGCTCTGTCAATTGGCTTACAGTATATTTTGTGGTACCGGGAATAAAAATATCAGGTCTTATATCTGCATGGATCTGCAATACCTGTCCCAACAGTTCAATTATTCTTAGAATGTCTTTTTCTTCTGCTTTTCTAATAGTCATTTTTGTCCTCCAAGTAACAAATTATTCCACATGTCGATTTCTTTAAAGATATCTTCCCAGCATATTTTTCACACACTTTTCTACCATATCCATACTTTCTATACATACCTCTTTTTTCATTCCTGCCGCAATTCCCACAGTCAGGAGTTCTTTTCTGCCTGGATTACGTCCATTTCCGTCAACTGTTGTAGTATGCTCTCCATAGTATGTGTTACTGTAAGTAAGATCATATGCCGGACTCAGGCTCCATCTGTCTTTTTCATCATCATATAAATAGGTGAAATTCTTTGAATGATCATCTCTGTTATGTGCAAAAACATTAAAACACATCCTGCGAAACATCTCTCTCATATCTTTCTTATTATCTCTGGTTAATATTTTTGTCAGTTTCATCAGACTGTGATAATCCAGGCTTGGCTGCTCAAAATTCAACTCCAGCAACGCAGCAGCTGTCAGCATATGAATTCTCTTTGTTCCATTTTTATCTGATATCCTATCAAACCGCTTAATCCCAAAATACCCCTCACAGTTCTCAGATGGAAACAGTCTGGTTTCACTCATTATAATACCACATTTTTTTGCGCAGCATGAATAATCATATTCCATCTTCCCTGCATTTTCTCCATCCACATGTGCAGGAAATTTAATAATCCATTCCTCTCCATTCACTGTAGTCATAATTTTGGGTCTGGCTCCACCACTTGTACCACCGAGACGATATAATTCATCCAATCTATCGGAGTATTCCGTATTTAGTATTTTCCGGCACTGCTCCGCAAGTTCATCCAAATCCACATCTCCATATTGTTCATCTATTTTTTTCTCTGGATAATAGGTAAGTGCTCCCATACCTGACTTTCCAACAATTGCCAGCCGATCCAGCACTGTTAATTTGTCTGGATTCTGCTTATGTGCACGTAGCAGACGATCCAACAACAATCTCCCCCAATTATCCGGCAAACTATCTGCAAATACTCCAAATAATCCGTCAAAATAATCTTTTGTCGGTACAAAAACCTGCTTTTTAAGGGGAAGTGAAAACGGACTGATCGGAAAACCATTTTCAATCCATTCTTCACTATATTGAAACGCAGCTTTATGGTCAGCTGTCATAGCCAGTGTTCCTACAAGTTTTTCATCATAAAATACCTGTAATGCATTACCTTCCCTCATTTATGACCTCCTGAATATCTTTATATGGAACATGCGTAAAAATATTTCTAAGCTCATCTGCAATATCCAAAGCCATGGCAATCTTTGTCAGTGATCTCAATGATATCTGTCCGGTAGTTTCGAATCTCTTAATTGAACCATAGCTTACTCCGCTCATGGAAGATAATTTTTCCTGAGAAATAGAGCGGCGTTTTCTGATATTACGCACTCTTTGTGCAAGTTTCTGATCCAACTCCTCTGCGGTTTCCCATACAAACTGCTCCATTTTCCCTCCTTATTTCACAGATATTATTTTATCTAAAATCGTCCTATTTTACCAAAAACAGATAATATTTTATCTGGCATTATTTTATCATTCATTCATTTATAAATCAATCTTTTATTTGTTTCTTTGCTATATACCAGAAAGGTTCTTAATTTTCCTGTCTTTCCACTCCTGGCTTTGCCGGTAATGGTCTGTACTTTGCAGTATAATAATCACACTCAATTCGGATGACACTGACAATTGAAACCAGCCGCTCATTAAACTCAAAATCCTTACCCGTTTGTATTTTCATTAAGGCAATCATGGCCTTAATTTTTTCTTGTGGTGCTTCCACAATCTCCGCAGTTCCAAATCCATCAAAAGAATAATAACTACACCCATATTGGCAGGCTACTTTACCTGAGAATGGTTGAACATCACACTCAATCTGAACACAGCAGTCTGAATTGTTTCTGATAATGTCAAGCTTACGGCCTTCCAAAGCACTGTGCACATAAAATACAAGTTTATCATTTTCCATAACATAACCGTAGTTCATAGGAACTATGTATGGCTTTCCCTGATCCACCAGCCCAAGATGCAAAACCTTACCAGAATCAAGTATATGTATGATCTCATTAAGATCTGTTACTTCTCTGTCTCTTCTGCGCATAAAAACTCCTCCCATCGTACCTCTTATATTTTCATTTTTTCTTCTCCGGATAATGGATTATTCCATAATCAATTTAATCATAGCACATACATTCCTGCTTGACAAATACATCGCAATGCGATGTAACATAATATTTTCAAATGACCAATTATGGATATGGGATTATGCAGAAAGTAAAAGAATTGACTGAGAACGAAAATATATTTTTTTATCGTCAGATTTGTGGTATACTTTATGTATTACTTACAGACTCCCGGGAGGAGACAGCTATGCAAAATATAATTCCCGATGAAAGATATTCCGTGGCTGACGAAGCCATTTTAGGTGCTTTTTTCAAATTGGTAAAAGAAAAGAAGCCTGACAGGATTACTGTATCCGACATCACTAAAACAGCAGGTATTGCCAGAAGTACTTTTTATAATCACTATCAGGACATCCCTTCACTGATCTCTGCAGTTGAGGATAAAACGATTCATGACGTTTTTTCCATGATGGAAAACTTCCAACCCAAAAATGACCGGGATATCTGCAGTTCCTATTTTCTGACTCTGTGCCGGTACACTATGGAAAATCCTTTTCTGTCCGGTCTTTTAAGCACACCTCATGGCAATGATCTGTTTGAAAAAATGCTGACTATGCTCCATCATTATGTCACAGAAACTACATCTAATTCCAGGCCTGACAGGCATACAAAGGAAGAAGTTTCCTATGTGATCACCTGTGCCATCGGCAGTACTATCGGAGTTCTCCACAAATGGAGCCGGGATAATTTTAATCTTGCACCGGAAGTGATCGCTGATATTCTGTCTGAAATTTTTTTATCCGGTATGCTGCCGCTTTTATCCTAACCGAATCAAGCAAGTCCTCACCCACTGCTTCAATTGCGAAAAGCAATAAGCAGTGGGTGGGGACTTGCTTGTATCAGGAGGAGTGCAAGCTCCTTCTGATAAACTGCGAAGCAGTTATTCGGTTATGAGCAAGTAGCGAAGCGAATTGCGAATATCCGCTTGACTTCAGGGAGCATAATCATTGTCCGGTCTTATTTACGCCAGAGGCTCATCAATCAGAACATCCTGCCTCTTAATCTTCTTTGTTGTGTTGCGGATAAACGGATTTTTGCGGACAACCAATCCTGTAATGCGGCGATAGGTAGGCTGATTTCTGTTATATTCATCCAGAAATGCCTGAAGCTGTGCCTGAATTGCCTCTGCACCCAATGCTTTCGCTTCCACAACAGCCTGCTCCGGATAAATACGGGCAGTCAGGCCATTATCCTCACCTGTGACGATCACTTCGCCTACCAGCGGATTCAGAGCCAGCTTATTCTCAATCTCCTCCGGAGATACATTTTCACCATTGGACAAAATGATCAGGTTCTTCACACGTCCATTGATAAACAGATAACCGTCTTCATCCATATATCCCTTATCACCTGTATGCAACCAGCCATCCTTTAAAGTCTCTGCTGTCTCATCAGGCATCTGATAATATCCTTTCATAACGCTACTGCCTTTTACCAGGATCTCACCGTTTTCAAATCTGATTTCTGCATTTTCAAGTGGTTTTCCAATAGAACCCTTTTTATTGTTTTCCAGTGTATTATTGCTGATAACAGGAGAGCATTCTGACATTCCATAGCCTTCCAGTACTTCGACGCCATATTCTGCAAAACGGTCAATATAATACGGATCCAGATGTGCACCGCCTGTAAAGATAATGCGCAGTTTTCCGCCGAATACCTTTTCTGCCAGAACTGCCTTCGGGATTGACGGATCAGCAGCAGCCAGTCTCTTATAAATCGTCTCAATCATCATTGGAACCATAAGCATAATATTCGGTTTGAAAATACTCATATTTCTTACCATATGAAGCAGGGAATCATTGATGCAAAGAGTTGCACCCAGAGAGAATCCCTTCAGCCAGTCCATAACAAGACAGAATGCGTGATGGATCGGAAGCACACTGAGCATGGCAGTTCCCGGTTCTGCCGTAATCTTTACTGCCTCAACATTGGAAGCCAGATTATTCTGTGTCAACATAACACCCTTGCTCTTTCCTGTTGTTCCGGAAGTGAAGATAATGGTCGCAATATCCTCTGCATCCGGGCAGACAGAATCTGCTGATGCGCTCTTTCCTGCATTTCGAAGTTCACCAATACCATATACCTTTGCCGGTGCATCTTCTACCTCTTCCTGAAGCATCCACACCTTCTGAAGTTTCGGGCAGTTTTCAAGAAATGCATCCAGATATGGTCTAAGCTTCGGACTTAAGAAAAGAGCTACGGAATCGGAACGGTTAAGCAGATCGATCAGATCCTCACAGGGAAGTGCGGCATCCAGCGGTACTGCAGTGGTACATCCGGTGATGATTCCCAGATAACTTTCCATCCACTCTACAGAACTGGTTCCGATCAGTGCAATGTGTTTGCCCTCAAAGCCTTCTGCAAGAAGACCTTTTCTGGTGGAAACTACATTTTCTATCAGTTCGCCATAGCTTCTTTCCATGATTTCCTTTTTGTTGAGCCATTTTACTGCTTTTACTTCATCAAATTTACGTACACTTTCTTCTAATATATTTCTGATCAGCATATCTGTCCCCCATTATTTTCTGAACTGTTCAAGTTATGGATATCCTGTCAGGTACAAAATATCCTTGACCCTGACATCTTTATAAGTTTTGCTTCGAAAAAAATTACTGAAGTTCTTCCAGTAGATTTAAGGCTTCTCCAAGAGTTGTGATCTTCAGCACTTCGCTCTCGTCAAGTTCAAGATCAAAGGTATCCTCAAGCTCACCTAAAAAGGACATAAAATCCAGAGAACTGAAACCCAGATCCTCGCGGAATCTCATTTCATTATTCATTTCTTCCGATGCTACCTTGCTATACTGTGCTACGATATTTTTAAATTCCATTTCCTGATTCATTGCATTTCCTCCTGATATTGATTTAAGTCAAGCGGATATTCGCAATCCGCTTCGCTACTTGCTCATAACCGAATAACTGCTCCGCAGTTTATCAGAAGGAGCTTACACTCCTCCTGATACAAGCAAGTCCCCACCCACTGCTTATTGCTTTTCGGAATTGAAGCAGGGGACTTACTTGATTCGGTTAAACCAGTTCCATAATTTCGCCGATGCTCATATCCGGCTCTGCGATTCCCTTGAAAAGAATACGCATCATATAATAATAGAGCAGTTCCATATCATGTTCCTCCAGATGAGCAGTCTGGTAATGATAGGAGAAGTTCATACCTCCATCTTCTGTATGGGATACAGTCAGATACATCTTCTTGGTGGCTGCACCGTTTGCAAACCATTTTGCATGCTGACGGATAGTTCCAAGCATTTCATTCTCTACCTTCACAGTCATTGGCTGGTAAGTCAGATAACAGCTCTCATATCCTGTATGCTCCGGTGTATTGTATCTCTTTCTCATCTCATCCATAATAAATGCCGGATCGTAATTGCTGTGCATGTAGATACGATTCTGCATATTCTGGATCTCATAAGCAGCAGAAAGGAAATCTGTCTCCGGTGCGATCACTGTTCTGCATGGGAACATGATAGTTCTGCTTCCTCCTGAAGTCCATTCATCATGAGTAGAACGTCTGGATATAAAGTTCTGGATAGTGATATCTTCCTGTCCGTTATTTACCTTTGACAGATAGGTACGGATGCCAAGCAGAAGAAGGTTTGTCATAGACAGCTGATGGTTCATACAGAAATCGATCAGATTTTTAGTTGGTCCCGGCTCCAGATAATAATCCTTAACTGCCACAAACAGATCCTTCATCTCAATGTCAGAAGAACGAAGTTTTGGATTTCCATGACGTTTTCTTGCTTCCTCCAGTACGGACGGTCCCTGAATATCAGAATACAGAGGTTCGCCCAGTGCATCCAGCTGATCATCCCAGAATTTCTTATCTTTTGCAAAACGTTTCTCGTTGCCTGCTTTTGCAAGATCTTTTTTCAGTACTGTCTCAAAGTCTGCCAGTTCCTGCGGATAGGCTGTTCCATATTTATAATAGGTATATAACTGAAACAGATCACCGATCATTACTACCAGACCACAGGAATCGATCAGTCTGTGATCCATATGTACAAAGAAACCATTATATCCTTCCGGCAGCTTCAGCATAGTAAACTCGCACATGGGAATGTCATCACCGTCAAAGGTTTCGTATGCCCACTGCTGCATCAGCTCGTCTGCTTTTGCAAGGCTTCCCATTCCTGACAGATCCTTGAATCCGATATCTCTTGGATCCTGTTTTACAAGGTATTGCTGTACATTTCCGTCTTTATCAGGCTTCGTAAAACGGATTCTGGTGCATCCGGAACGTTCTGTCTCCATCTGAATACATTTTTTTAATAATCCAAAATCCAGTTCAGCCTGTACAGACGCCACAACACTGACACCGGATACCTGCTGTGTACCGTAATCCATGATCCAGTTATGGTGCATTTTCTGTGCTGCTGTTAAAGGATAGTAGTTTGTCATACTTTATTTAACCTCCATCACCCGTTTTTTCTCTTTTCCCGGGTACAAAAACATTACATACTTGTTCAGTAGCCCACAGTTATTTTAAAAATAATGTACTGGCAGCTACAACATTACTTTTTTATTACGTGACAAAAAATAGCACAGATTTTTCCCAAATACCAGTACCCTCAGCACTTAATGAACACTTTACATAAAATTGACCGAGACTTATCATGCATTTAACCGAATCAAGCAAGTCCCCACCCACTGCTTCAATTGCGAAAAGCAATAAGCAGTGGATGGGGACTTGCTTGTATCAGGAGGAGTGCAAGCTCCTTCTGATAAACTGCGGAGCAGTTATTCGGTTATGAGCAAGTAGCGAAGCGGATTGCGAATATCCGCTTGACCATACGCATCTGATAAGTCCCGGTCAGGAATTGTTATCATTCGTAATCGCCTTTGGCGGTTGAAAACAGTCACATTATTTTTCAGAATTACTGCCATCATATTTCTCAAAAAACTCCATCACTGTACGCTGATACAGTTCCGGATCTGCATAGGCACTGCACAGATGCCTTGCTCCCTGTACAATGACCAGTTCCTTTGGTGCTTTGCACAGCATATAGTTCTGGAATGAATTGTTCGGGTACACATAAGTATCCTTCTCTCCATGAAAGAAAAGGACAGGTCTTGTATTCCTTTTCATAGCTTCTGTGGTATCTGCATCTTTCATACGAAATCCTGCCACAAAATGGCACAGACAGTCCATTTCCTTCAAAAGCAAAGGGATATAATGCAGATGGAACCAGTTGTCAGCCATATCCCGCATCTGTCTTTCCATAGACTGAAAACCACAGTCTGCGATCAGTCCCTTCACCTCTGACGGAAGCCTGTATCCGGATGCCATCAGTACAGCGGCTGCTCCCATAGACTGTCCATACAGATAGATTGGAAGCTTTTCTTTATTTCTCTCGGACACATAAATTGCCCAACGCTGCACATCCCATTTTTCCTTTGCTCCAAAGGTAATATATTTTCCTTCACTTTCTCCACAACATCGCTGTTCCATAAACAGAAGATTACATTGATGCTCATGGAGATATTTTGCCATAAATGACAGGGAACCAAATCTGCTGCCCCTGTAACCATGGCTTAAGATAACAAACCGCTTTGCATGCTCTGCCGGCAGATAGAATCCGTGGAGTTTTAATCCATCCACGCTCTGGATATAACAGTCCTGCATCTTCTGAGCCTCGCACCATGCCCTGCTCTCATCATATTCCTTTGCATATCCGTTTCTGGGATGATTATCCCGTATATGGGATAATTCAAACCATTTCTTTCTTTCCTTTTTCCTTCCCCCTCTTTTGCAGCAGACCACCATGTTAAAAAAGCGCCAGCCAATCTCCATAATTCCCGAGAAAAAAAGCAATACTGCTGCTGACAACCTGAAAAATTTTTTCTTCATCTGATTTTCCCTCTTCTTACCTGTCAGAATGTGTTTGAAATAACTACACCACTTGCTTGTCTGCGAGTCCTGTTGTACAAATGAAAAAGCCTCAGTGTAGCCCGAAATATTCACGCCAGCTTTCTCATAATCTGCTTTCTGTAAATTTTCTCATAAATTCTTCATACTCACAAGGCTTCCCCCAGAAATATCCCTGTGTGAATTCCGGGTACAGTTTTCGGATCATGGCCCATTCCTGCTCATTTTCCACGCCTTCAATGCAAATCCTCATATCCAGATTATGGATCATGGTACAAAACTGATTCAGCAGATAATATTCCTGTTTATCTGCAACTGCTTTGGCAGTGAAAGAGCGGTCGATCTTAATGATCTCTGGTTTCAGTTCGCTGAGATAATGGAAATTCGAGTATCCGGTTCCAAAATCATCCAGTGCAAGACTGATTCCCATCCGCTTTAGTTCTGTAAGAAAATGCTTCTCATTTATATTTTGTTCCAGAAGGTCACTCTCTGTCAATTCCACGATCAAGGCTTCCAACGGCAGCCCGGCTCTTTTCATTTCCCCACTGATATCCTGGATCACATCAGACTTGGATGCCTGAACCTGAGAAATATTAATACTTACTCTGAACTCTGGAATTACTTTCCTGATTTCACTGCATTTTCCCATAACCTCCCTCATCATCCATCGGCCAGCAGGAATAATAAGTCCTGTTTCTTCCAGAATCGGAATAAACTCTGCCGGTGAAACCATTCCAAATTTTTCAGAAGTAAAACGCATTAAAGCTTCTGCTCCATAAGACACCTTTTTATCTTCAGCAAATACAGGCTGATAAAAAGCCCTAAAGCCTCGGAAGCCATTGTTCACAGCTTCTCTCAGTTCCTGGGTAATCTCCCTCTTCCTAAGAAATCTTCTGTAGGTTTCCTCATTAAATATATAGCAACGGTTTCTTCCCAGCTTCTTCGCTTCATTCAAAGCAAAATCTGTCAGCTTCAGGGCTTCTGAATACTGATTCCCCTTTAATGCCGCAAATGGCACAATTCCTCCTGAAACCGTATACATGACCTTAAACTCATTAGATTCAATGAATCTGTCTATTTCATTTCTCACTTTATCATAAAGTTTATCTGCATCCTTCACCTCGTCAGAAGAAACATCCAGAATCAGAAATTCATCTGCCACAAGCTTGTACACTTTCTGTGCTTCTGATATGCAGCCGGAAATACAATCTGCTGTTTTTCTAAGTACAAAATCACCGTACTCCTGTCCGAAGTTATCATTGATTTCCTTAAAATGATCGATTCCTATACGAAGCAGATATCCTGTTTCCAAAGGAGTATCCTGTTGATCCATATACTGCCGCAATCCTGTCTCTCCTAATAACCCGCTTACATTATCTGCCTTCTGTCTTTCTCCAATCTCATTGATACAACCGATCATATAAAGAGGTTTCGTATTATCATCCCGGACCAGATATCCTTTGCAATGAATCCAGACCGGCATTTTTTTCAGATCCAGCCATCGATATTCCATACTATGGATACAACGGTCTGTTTTAAGAAGATCATCAAATTCCTCTTTCAGTTTTTCATAATCAGGTTCATATACAAATTCTTTATGGTTTGAAATCACATTATGAAAACTATTTTTCGGAATACAGAAACGGTCAAGAGCCTGGTTTGCTATGTAATAAAAATCTGTCCGAAAATCAATCACATACGGGTAACTATCTGTAGTTGGACTCAGAAGATCGATCACGCTGCAAAGTTCATCCACTGACATACTCTGATACTTTTTCTCCTGCAGGATCACCTCATCTGTGATCTCCTCTGTGGAATGCTTTTCCATACGGGAAAGCAAGTGACTCGGATCAGTTGACCCCGCAATCTTCTTCCTGCGCTTCTGACGATACAGCATGGTATCGCTTCGTCTTACAATATCTTTAAAGTCAAAATCTATATCCGGCTGATAATAAGCGTATCCTGCTGATATACTAAGCGGATACTCCAGCTTGTGTGTTTCTGCGGTTTTCTTCAAAATCAGCTCCAGTGTCTTCAGCCGTTCCGGAATCATATCTTTCTCATCGCTGTGATATACATATGCAAACTCATCGCCGCCAATTCTAAAACAGTTCTTTACATTCTGAAATGCCTGACTGATACACTGATAACACAGCTTCAGTGCCTCGTCTCCCTTTTCATGTCCAAAATCATCATTGATTACTTTCAGGTTATCCAGATCAAAAAGCACTACACCTGTGGTGCGCAGTTTAATTTCACCTTCATCCAGATATTTCACCATATCCTCGTAAGCATTTCGGTTCATGGCCTCTGTGAGCATATCCATATTGGCTATTTTCTGCAGATAAATCACCTTTTGCTTCTGGATATATTGATCGTAATATTGAGAAACCTGGATCCAGATCAGCATAATAATAAACAGCATAGTTCCCATGGAAAGCAAAATGGATATCTGTTCAAATCTTCTTAAATAATAAAAAATCATTTCCGCCATTCCAAATCCCATGGCCACGCACATAGGATACCGGAATTTTTGGGCTACATCATTTTCTTTTTTTCTGGCTTCGTAAAGAATGATCACAACTGTGTAAACCGCATTTGCAACCATAATAACATGAGTTACAGAAAGTAAGCGGGACATATCAATAATTCCTGTACACTGAAGCAAAACATCGACTGCCATATTTGTAAGATAAAGAATGGAAAAAATCAATGCTCCTTTGTGATACCTGCTTTTGCAGATATCATATAACATGAAATTAAATGGCACCGGGAAAAGAAAAAGTGAAAAATAATCCACAAAATATAAGGTTCTTCCATCCGGGATCAAAAACTGCAGAAAGCCACATTGTACCAGTGTCCATACTGCGACCAGCAATGAGAAAAATCCAAGGTTTAAAAAAATCTCAATTTTCGCTTCTGTCTTATCTCTTCTTTTTCTTCGCGCTGCGCCACAATAGAGAATCAGGCAGATAACAGCGGCAAACAAAATTCCACAGCTGATTACCAGAGTTCCGAGACTGTCTGTTAATATTTTCAGAATACAATCGCCTCGTGTTCCGTATACAAGGATGACTTCATTTCCATAATATCCCTCATATACCGGAATAATTCTGACCTCCAGGCTTTTGCCTGCACTGTCTCCCGGAATATCCACAATATGCCAGCAGCTTCCAGGAGTCTTCATAAAGCCCGGGGCATCCGCTTCATTTCCGTATTCGTATATTTTTTCTCCATCCAGCCAAACTTCTGCAATGGTGTGGGTGGTTTTAAATAAAATCGATCTGGGGATATCGAAGTCTTCAGGCAGAGCAATATTCTCTGATTTAATTTCTCCTTCTGCCAGTTCTTTTGTTTCGCACTGGACCGTATTATCCCAGAACAATTTTTCCCTGGTCGTACTCTGGCTGAAAATCCAACCTGAAAAACAAATGGCGAATATCCCAAATGCAAACAGAGTAATCCATAGTTTTTTTTCTATTTTCATAGTCTCTCCCTTATCCAATATATCTGTATTCTGAGATATATCCAACAGTCAAACGGATAATATCAGATATTTTCTATATTTCGCACTTTCCATTGTATCACAGATTTCTGAATAATTGTTAGTGCTTTTTGACACTTTCTTTATTTTTAAAAGCACAAAATTTTACGACATTTTGAGTAAGAAATCAAAAAGCAGAAATGTCTTTCACGAATAAAATCGCTTCAGACATTTCTGCTCTATCTGCTGCCCTGTCTGATATACTTCAGACACAGGATAAATATACAATTTGGGGATAACGGTCTGCGTATTCTTTTTCCAGGCCGCATCTTTCCAGAAGTTCTTCCACTTTTCTCCGGGTTTCGGTGCGGCTTATCCCCATATTTCTCAGGCTTTCTCCGATTCCGTCCCCGAGCGTACAGCGCGGATCAAAGGATTCCATTGGCATCTGAAATACCATCTGAATATCCCTCTGCTACCTGAAAAAGCCAGTTTCCGCAATTATACTTTTCCAGATAGTCTTTCTTTTTTATAATAGTTATATCAGCAAAGCTAACGTTCCAACAACAATAAGAAGCAGTCCTGTCCCTGATTTCAATGACAGTTTTTCATGGAATACAATATATGAGAATGCAACGGTCACAAGAATACTCAGTTTATCAATGGGAACTATCACACTGGCCGGACCTGTCTGAAGTGCTCTGTAATAGCATAACCAGGAACAGCCTGTTGCAAATCCGGAAAGAACAAGGAACAGCCAGCTTTTTCTGTCAATATCCTTTACCGTATCCTGCTTTCCGGTCACAAATACTACAATCCACGCCATCACCAATACAACAGCAGTCCTGATCGCAGTTCCAAGATTTGAATTGACATCCTGAATTCCAATCTTTCCCAAAATAGAGGTAAGACTGGCAAAAACAGCGGAACCGACTGCATAAAGCAGCCACTTCTTATCTTCTGCCTTCTCCTTTGTTTCCTTTTTCTGTATCATCAGATAAGTACCGATACCGATAAGAATCATTGAAACAAATTTCAGCCACGTTATTTCTTCCCTGAGAAAAATAAAAGCCAGCAGCATCGTTATCACTATACTCGATTTATCAATTGGTGTTACTTTATTGATATCTCCAATCTGCAGTGCTTTGAAATAGCATAGCCAAGATATCCCCGTTGACAGTCCTGACAAAATCAAAAAAATCAGGACTTTTGCCGAAATATCTCTGATTTCACTTTGTGCCCCGACCATGAATACCATAAGCCATGAAAAGACTAACACTACACCGGTTCTTAATGCCGTCGCAACATTAGAATCTGTATTTCTGATTCCGCATTTTGCCAGTATGGCAGTCAGGCCTGCAAACAGAGCAGAACCAAATGCAAATAATATCCACATATTATTTCCCCTCCATTACCCAGGCAAATGCTTTCGCAATTCTTATATCCGGTTCTCTAAAATGATTACCCTGATTCCATTCCAGATTACAATTTATCCCATGCTCTATGAGCCACTCATATCCCATCCGGATACAGTTTCCAACCTGTGACATCACCGAATTTCTCGTTTTTTCTTCTCTGTCACCAAGACTTAGATAAACTGTCTCACTTTTAATTTCATGTTCCTTCATATACTCAATAAATCCCGGAAACCAGACAGACGGTGAAGCAGCTGCAATGCCGGAAAATACATCTGTCTGATATGCTGCCCATAACGAGAACAGCCCCGCAAGAGAATATCCCCCGATATAATATGTCCTGCTTTTGTCTGTGCATAATGTCAGAATCTGCTCCAGTGTCCTGACAGCACCATCACCAAAGTCTTCATTTCCGAACACCGCCGGTGCTTTCCATGGAGACAACTCATAATTCCAGTCATCAACTTTTGCAGCAATGAGTCTGAAATCTGTTGAAGTCCTTTTTCGGATTTCTTCAACCTCATTCTTAAGAACAGATAATTCATGATCACCAGTCAACTGAATCAAAACAGTATCCGCATCTGGATTTCCATACTCATATATAGTCATATCTATCTGCTTACCTCGTAAAAATTTTTTACTTTCTCAAGTTCCTTGACTTAAATTTTATTTTCAGCAAACTCAGTCAAACAAAAAATCTCTTTATATTGACTCTATTCTTCACTTTCTTTATTCCAAGTCATTCATAATTTCATTTCAAGATGACCGTAATTCTGCTTTTCTTGTTTTAAGTCATTCATATTCTCTTCTATACATAACTGTAATTGTACTTTTTTCGTTTCAGGTCATTTTCATCGGTTTCTTAAGATGACCGTAATTATACTTTTTTCGTTTCAGGTCATTTATATTCCTATTTTCAAATGAATATAATAGATGAATTGAAATTTATAGTCATTATTTTTTCTTGTCTTATCACAAAACCAGTGCAATTATGTCTTTTTTTCAGCAGGAGAATATACCGTTCTTTTTTACTTTGTCATAAAATCAAACACGCTCTAACATAATCCGCAGAATTTCTTTGTCTGTTTCTTTCATTCCTTCTTTGCCGATCTGTCCTACACAGCTGATGGTTTCGCCGGTTTCTTCCTTGAGGATTCCGGTATATGGCGCATAGGACTGACCGTTCATAGCAAGGTGATGTGCCAGGAATGCAGCGTCAAGACTGGCGGCGATTTTCGCTGCACAGGATATTTTCGCTCCATCACAGATGATTCCCGGAATATTGGCAAGCGTATTCTCTATGGTCTTCTTGATCACTGAAAGTTCGCCACCGCCCATGTAAGTAATCCCCGCACCGGCTGCACAGGACGCAGATACCGCACCGCAAAATGCGGAAAGTTTACCGATGTACTGTTTCTGGTATACAGTTAAGAGATTAGAAAATACCAGTGCGCGGTAAAGTACATAGTCCGGAAGTTCCATTTCTCTGGCATATACGATCAGAGGTACAGAACAGGCAATTCCCTGGTTTCCGCTGCCTGAGTTGATGACTACCGGCATGTCACATCCGCCCATTCTGGCTTCGGAAGCTGCGGCTGTAAGGCTGCGCATTTTCGTGAGCATATCATTGGAGTAGGTTTCACGGATGATCCGGCCGATTCCAAGACCGTATTTACCAGTCATTCCTTCATGGGCGATTGCCATATTGCTGCGGATCTGATTTTCTATAATTTCTTTGACATCATCAAGTTCTACAGTATCTGCAAATGTTTTAATATCTTCCAGATTGAGCAGAGTTCTGTCTGCTGCAGCCGGAGTTTCACCGGATTTATGATCTGAATCCAGCAGGACTTCCTGGTTCTTTACAATTTTGGTTACATTTATATGATCGTATTTAATTTCCAGACTTACTGTGTCATCTCCAGCCTGCATTTCTATGATAAAGTGCAGGACTACCGGGGAGTCCAGAAGTTCTACTTTGCATATCTTTTTATCCAGAAGTTCACAACATCTCTTTCTTCCAGATTCATTTACCTTCGAAAGAACTTCCATGTTCAGGGATGGGTCTCCGGCTACTGCACCGAGGACTACACCTGCTTCAATTCCAGTCAATCCGCCGGAGTTTGGAATGATAACACAACGGACATTTTTTATAATGTTTCCACTGCATTTTGCAGTGATATGTTCCGGTTCTTTTCCCAGAACTTCTCGTGCTCTGGCTGCTCCATATGCCAGTGCGATCGGTTCTGTACATCCCATTGCAGGAATCATTTCTTCTTTCAGAATGCCTATGTAATTCTGATATATTCTCTCATCTAACATTGTGCTGATGTCTCCTGTTCATTTTTAATATTTATTCAAGTATGACATAACACTATCAGAATGTCCAGAAAGAATCAGCCCGGTGTATTTTCTGTGCGGTTCAGGTATATATAAAATCCCACATTCAAGATAATTCCCGTTACTGTTGCCACAGGGGCAGCCAGTCCGATCTTGGTAAGATTTGCATCTGGCTGTATACTCATAAAATATGCCAGTGGCAAACGTACCAGAAGTGTCTGGATCAGTCCCTGGATCATTACCCAGACTGTCTTGTTATTTCCATTGAAATAGCCAATCATACTGAACAGGATTGCTGTCACTATGGTTTCTGGTGCAAAGCCTTTCAGATAGTCAAATGCATTACTGATAACTTCTGCATCTGTGGAGAAAATACCAGCCAGCATATCACCTTTGAACATAACCAGTATAAATACCACGCATCCCACAGCAAGCCCTACTCCGATTCCTGTAAACATGGACTGTTTTGCTCGTTTTTTCTTGCCCGCTCCTATGTTCTGAGATACAAAGGATGCCATAGACTGCATCAGAGAACTTGGTACCAGCATGGCGAAGTTAACGATTTTGCAGGCAACCCCGTAGCCGGACGAAGCCTCCAGTCCCAGCCGATTTACGAATGCACAGAGCGCAAGGAAGGAAATCTGTGTCAGACATTCCTGCAATGCAAGAGGAAGTCCGATCTGAAAAAATCTTTTGCACTGTACATTCAGCCTGAAGTCTTTTTTTGTAATCGTAAACGGAAGTTTCATTTTAACAAGCAGGATAAGTGCGAATACCACGCTAAGTGCCTGAGCAGCAACTGTTGCAATAGCAGCTCCGGCTGCATCCATATGAAGTCCCGCTACCAGCACCAGATCTCCGATCACATTTACAATACATGCCACCAGCACAAACAGAAGCGGCGATTTACTGTCACCCAGTCCACGAAAAATTGCAGACAGCAGGTTGTAAGCTACAATAAAGAAAATACCGCCGCCACAGATACGTACATAACTGGATGTAAGACTGACGGCTGATTCCGGCGCCTGCATCAGCACAGAAATCGGATGTGCAAAAGCTACCATTATAACAAACAGCACAGCCGAAATCATTGTAAACACAATTGCACCGCCGCCGATAACAGCTCCTATCTTTTCCGGTCTTCTTTCTCCCAGATAGCGGGCGATCAGAACTGTAATACCCATTGCAAACTGTACAACCACAAAAGTAACCAGGTTTAAGACCTGGCTGCCTGTAGAAACTGCAGAAAGTCCAGCAGTAGAGCCAAACCTTCCCACAACAAGAAGGTCAACTGCACCATATGCTGCCTGCAGGATCAGTGCCCCGAGAATGGGCATCATAAAAGAAACCAGCTTTTTCAGAATATTTCCCTGTGTGAAATCAGATCTATCATTTGTCATAGTGATTCCTCCTCTCACACATGATCTGGTAAAATTTCTCAATTGTCCGGATCATGCAGTCAGCTTCCTCTTCGGATATCTCACTGAGATAGGGAACCAGTTCCCCAAAATAATACTCATTATATTTCTGTGACAGTTTTCTTCCTTCTTCTGTAATGGATATATAAGTGACACGTCCGTCATCCGGGGAAGAAATTTTCCGGAGATATCCCTTTGTTTCCATTTCCTTTACAGTTCTGGTAACACCGGGACGTGGAAGATTCATTACATCACTGATATCCGATATCTTTACCTGGATTCCCTGTTTTTCCAATGCATGAATGTTATCCAGATACTGAATGTAAGACGGGGTAACTCCCTGTGGCAGCGGCGGAAGCAATTCCCGTATCCGCTTCGCCTGATAGCATGCATCCAGCATTCGCTTGATTTTTTCAGTTGTCATATTGTACGCTCCTATATAATTATCTTTGTTAATTACCATTGATAATTATATGCAGATTCTGAAATTTGTCAACCACCAAAATTACTATTGAACCGTAATCTGGAAAGTTCTATAATGAGTTCCGACATCAGAAATCGAGGAAATACAATATTCCCGATGACGGACATTTTTAAGAATACGAGGTGGATATTTATGAATATCAGCATACTGCTCATGGAACAGATCATTCAATTGTTTCTTATGATCTTCATGGGATATTTGATCGTGAAAGTTGGGCTTGTAAAAGATGAAGACAGCAAGGTTTTATCCAAAATCATTCTCTATCTGATCATTCCCTGTGTAATCATCAATGCTTTTCAGGTAGATTACACGATGGATACTGTAAAGGGATTGCTGCTTGCTCTGGCTGCATCTGTCATGACCCAGGTTCTTCTCCTGATCATTATCTCCATAGCCGGAAAGCTTTTGCATCTGAATGAAGTGGAAATTGCTTCTGTTTATTATTCTAATTCAGGAAATTTGATCGTACCCATTGTGACCTTTATTCTTGGACAGGACTGGGTTTTATATGGATGTGTTTTTATGAGTGTGCAGCTTATCTTTCTGTGGACACACTGCAAAAAGATTATCAGCCGGGAATCTTCCTACGACTGGAAAAAGATTGTGTTAAATATTAACATGATTTCTATTTTCATCGGTGTTGTACTTTTTTTCGCAAAAATCCATTTGCCGGAGATCATCAATAATACTCTTGGCTCAGTGAGCAGCATGATAGGACCGGCCAGTATGATCGTAACCGGTATGCTGTTTGCAGGAATGAATCTCAAACAGATTTTTGCTGACAAAAGAGTATATTTTGTATCATTTCTTCGTCTGATTGCAGTGCCTTTGCTTGCACTTGTAATGATTAAGATCAGCCATCTGGCTATGTTCTCTGCAGACGGAAATAAAATCATGCTTATTGTCTTTCTGGCGATCATCACACCGTCTGCTTCCACAATAACCCAGATGTGCCAGGTATACGGAAATGATTCACGTTATGCCAGTGCCATCAATGTCATGACTACACTGTTCTCGATTATTACAATGCCGCTGATGGTAATGTTATTTGAGGCAGTTATATAAAACAATTACCTGTACATGAAAAAAGAAAGGAAATTACAATGAATATTACCGTTTATCTTGGAGCTTTGGAGGGGAATGATCCGGCACTTGGAGATGCTGTCCGGGAATTAGGAACATGGATTGGAGAAAGTGGAAATTCTCTGATATATGGCGGATCGAAGTCCGGTCTTATGGGACAGATAGCAGAAAGTGTGCTGAATGCCAGAGGAAAAGTAACAGGCGTGGAACCACAGTTTTTTATAGATTCTGAACTGCAGTATGATGAGATTACAGAATTGATCGTCACAAAAGATATGGCTGAAAGAAAAGCAAAAATGATTGAACTTGGTGATGCATTTATTGCATTTCCGGGAGGCACCGGTACTCTGGAGGAAATCGCAGAAGTTATGTCCATGGTTTCCTTAAAACACCTCAATGCCCCCTGTATTCTGTATAATCTGAATGGATATTATGACAGCCTGAAGCAGCTTCTTGACCATATGATCAAAATGGGGCTGTCCTCAGAAAATCGTCAGCAGGGAATTTATTTTGCTGATGATATGGAAGATATTAAAGCACTTCTGGCTACAGTAACTAAGTAAAATTCAGATCGTAAACAATTGTCAAACACCCCTGGGGGATATTTACCTATTCATATATTGCATAGTTCATACTACTTTTTTCATGGTTTGAAATCCCCCTGGGAGGCTTGTTCTTTCCCATAATTTTGTTAAAATATAATCAATGCAGAGATCATTAAATATCAGTCAGCGAGATACTTAATGATTCATGTATCCGCACAAAGATTTGTGTCAGACAACAAATAAAGGTGCACAGACCTCCGCGCAATGCGCATCTAAAAACTCATTAAAAAAAGTACTTCGTCCGCAGGAAGTACTTTTTTTAACGAAAAGATAATTATCAATATTATGATAGCATCTTCAATTCATGTTCTTCATTCATACAGGCAAATCTTGTACCAATAGTTTCAGCTAGCTGTCTGTTATGTGTGATCGTAATCAACGTTTTTCCTGCTTTATGAAAACTCTGCAGAAAATCCACCAGCATATCCTGTGTTTTTTCATCAAGTCCTGCAAGAGGTTCATCCAAAATCAGAACCTCAGGATTCAATGAAAGAATACATGCCAATGAAACCTTTCTTTTCTCTCCTCCACTCAGATGATAGGGTGGTCTATCTCTTAGTTTTTCCAATCCAAATAAGTGCAGGCAGTCTTCTGTTCTTTTTTTAATCTCCTCTTCCGAAAGCCCCATCTGGACCGGGCCAAATGCAATCTCCTCTTCCACATTTCCACAGAAAAGCTGGGTATCTGCATTCTGAAACACATATCCCATCTGCTGATGAAACCATTTTGCAAACTGGCTGTTTTTTAATGTCTTTTCATTAATTTCATGTCCCTGATAAAAATATTTTCCTTCCGATGGGAAAATAATTCCATTCAATAGTTTAATCAGTGTTGATTTTCCACATCCGTTAGGTCCCTGGATAACTATAGAATCTCCTCTGTTTATGTGAAGATCCACATATCTCAGTGCAATTTCTTTTTCATATGCAAAACATACATTCTCAAGTCTGATCATAACTGCCCTCTTCTGTCTTTTCCTGTCAATTATCATATCTTTCTGTTCAGATACCAGAACAATACAATACATCCAGCCATAATAAAAGTGCTGAAAATATCCGCTGCACATAACGTGTATTTCTGCTTTTTCTTATACTCTCCTGTAAATCCACGACAGCACATTGCTGTATGCATTTCTTCCGCCATTTCACCAGATTTCAGAAATGAGATTCCCAGCACACCTGACAAAGCTTTTGCTTTCTGAGGATTCTTTCCCACTGACCTTAACCGGACAGACGTAAGAATAGCCGCACACATTTCTCCAAGCACCGAAATATATTTCAAAGTAATATCCAGCGTAAAAATAAATATGGATGGCAGCCGAAAAGTTCTCATACTTCCTGTCAGTTTATTCCAGGATGTCCCTGATGACAAAATACCAACCAGAGTTACAGATACATATACTCTTGAAGTAATATTCATTAAAGTCTGAGGAGTTCCCATAAATACGGATGGGAGAAGGATCAATATAGAAAACAGAACCGCACCTGCTGTTCCTCTCAGGATCTGACGGATAGCTTTTGCCGAAAAAAACGCCAGTCTGACTGTCACTGCTGCACACATGATCAGAGTAAACAGATAATTTCCCGAACATGCAGTAAGAACAATATATAGAAGTGTATAAAACAGTTTCAGAGAAGGAGTGGCAGAAAATTTGCCATCCTTCCCTTCATAAAACCGCATTTTTGCAAGCACAGATAAAACTGATTTCGTACTTTTTGTTAAAAATGCTTCTTTATCTTTAGATGGAACATAAGTTTCTCCGGAACACATCCAGTCTGGAAGCATAGTTTCTTCTTTTTTATGATCATTCATCTGTTATGCAGCCTTCTTTTTAAAATCAACTTTCTCTTTCATCATGGAAGAAATAATCTTAAAAATGATCACCAGAAGTGCCACGCCTACAATAGCCGAAAGAATATATCCTGTCCACTCAGGTAACCCGGACATAGAATAATCAGGAAACAAAGTTGACAGTTCAAATCCATTGGTCATTCCTGACGGAGTGTATCCAAGCTGGCTTCCGCCACTTACCAGACCAGCGATTTCATCAGCACCCCATTCACCCCAGGCAGTACCGGTTGCCAGAAGTCCCAGAGGAGTCAGTACAATGAGAACAGCCATCAGTATATACAGTGGTTTAAATGCTGTCTTATCCGGAACAACATCCAATGCTTTTGGTGTAACTTTTTCAACAAAGGTAAGTACCACTACTGTCAGAATAATCTCTGCCAGACCAAATAATGTAATATGTCCGATCATCATTGCAGGTATGGATACACTTAGCGGATACGGACAATAAAGAGCCTGGCCTTCTGCATTTTTGAACAGCAGTGGCTGAATACCAAATTCAACAGCTGCACAAAAGGCCGCAGCATTAATACCTATATATGAACCAATTGCCGCGCTAAGTTTGCGCATACCTGTTTTCTTCAAAAGAAGTTTATACAGAAAAAAGCCCAGATATGGCAATATAAATGCCATATTAAAACAGTTTGCCCCAAATGCAAGGATTCCGCCATCTCCAAAAAGAAGTGCCTGTATCAGCAGAGCAATAGAAACCGCTATGCACCCGGCTGCAGGACTTCCTGTCAGTATGGCAATAAGAGTTCCCCCTACTGCATGTCCTGTTGTACCGCCCGGAAGCGGAACATTAAACATCATTCCCAGAAATGAAAAGGCTGCCCCAATACCAAGAAGCGGCATCTTTGATTTCGGTATCTCTGTTTTTATTTTATGAATAGAATATCCCCACACCGGAAGCATGGCTGCTGTCATTACAGCACATGTTGACGGGCTTAAATAATTTTCAGGTATATGCATAAATATACTTCCTTTCCTGTGAAAATATTATTTTTATCTGGCGCGCACCTTACAAACAACTGTATTGTAGCACCACATTAAAGCATCAACAACCCACCCAAGGGGATATCTATATATTCTTATCCGGCATAGTTTTGCCTGTATTTTTCATACCACTATCGCACTTCCAAAAAAAATCACATTCACGAAAGTACCGCATCCACCAGTCTCTGCGTATACTCTTCCTTGGGTTCATTGATGATATCATCGGAAATTCCGCTTTCCACTACTTTTCCCTCATACAGTACCAGAACCCTGTCACAGAACATCTGGACAAGGGCCAGATTATGACAAATAAAAATAAAAGACAGCCCATTCTTCTCTTTCAGGTCTTCCAGAAGCTCCATGATCTGTTTCTGTATGGTTACATCCAGAGCACTGGTTGCCTCATCACAGATCAGAACTTTTGGTTCTACTGCCAGAGCTCTTGCTATCGCAGCCCGCTGACACTGTCCGCCACTTACCTCATGAGGATATCTTTTTGCATATTCCTTCTCAAGGCCGCACTGCTTAAGCAATTCTGCTACTCTTTTCTCCACATCAGCCTTTTTCATTCCACGGTTTCTAAGACTCTCACCAATTCCGTCACCCAGTGTCCTTCTGGGATCAAAAGAACCCACCGGATTCTGAAAAACCATCTGTATATCTCCATATACCTCTTTCAGCTGACTTTGTTTCAGTCTTGTAATATCTTTTCCTTCAAATTTCAATGTACCCTCTGTGATATCAGTCAGCCGGGTGAGCAGCTTTGCTATTGTACTTTTCCCACTGCCGGATTCTCCTACGATTCCCAGCGTTTCTCCTTTTTTTAGTGTAAAGCTTACATCATTTACTGCTTTAAAAGGATTTTTTCCTCTCTGGGTAAATATTTTTGTTAAATGTTCTGCCTCTAAAAGTATGCTCATACTCTGACCTTCCTTTGCAGCTTTGGTACAGCCTCCAGCAATTTCCTGGTATACGGATCCCGGGGATGATCCAGTACACGGTCTGCTGTGCCATATTCTACTGTTTTGCCATTTTTCAAAACCAACACAGTATCTGCCATTGCCCGGACTACCCCGATATCATGTGTCACGATCACGATTGCAGTTCCAAACAACTCTCTTAACTTAAGCATTTCCCTTACAACCTGGCGCTGTACAGACACATCCAGAGCACTGGTCGGCTCATCTGCAAATAAGATAGGCGGATTCATAAGCATGGCGATGGCAATACCTGCTCTCTGATTCATTCCGCCAGACAGCTCAAATGGATAACTGTCCCACACGCGCTCGCTATCCTTAAAATTCAGTTTGTCAAACAGATCCATTGCCCTGGTTTTAGCCTCACTTCTTGTTATCTTTGTATGTGCACACATACTTTCGTAAATCTGCTCTCCGATGGTGCGAATCGGACACAGAGAGGCACCTGCATCCTGAAAAATCATTCCAATTCCTGCACCTCTGATCTTTCTTTTTTCTTTCTCCGGTATATCCAGGATATTCTGATCCATATATCGGATATCTCCTCTTGTCACAAGACCATCCGATCCCAGAAGTCCCATTGCAGCTTTGATCAGAGTGCTTTTTCCACTGCCTGATTCCCCCACAAGACCAAGTATTTCTCCATGTTCAAGGGAGAAACTCACATCATGAACCACCGCTTTTCCGCCAAATGATATCTCTACGGAATCGTAGGTCAGTATTTTTCTATCCATCTGTAAACCATCCTTGTTAATCCTTACCAAATCAGGGGCAAAATATCTTTTGCCCCTGAAATATCATCGTTCAAATATTCTTCATTTATTCTTACAGTTTAGTTAATATCCAGATCTGCTGTCAGTTCATAATAATCACATGGATGTGCAGTCAGTCCTGTTACATTAGACTGCATGATCATACTCATTCTCAGGTGAGAACAGAATACATAGGCATTGTCATCCAGGATTGTCTGCTGCATCTGAATCGCCAGATCTGAACGCTTATCTGCATCGAATTCTTGCTTCATCTGTTTTTCCAGATCTTCCAGTTTATCACTGTGATAATGTCCGTTATTGCTTGCAGATTCATCCAGTGTGCAGGAAGTGAAGAAATACTCCGGATCTCCTGTAGGTGCAGTTACCATGGCACTTGCATATACATCCCATAATGTAGGGTCTTTACGGATAGTATTATTATCAGAGGTACAATTTATCTGAACATCCATACCGATTTCTTTTAAGGTTGCCTGTGCAGACTCTGCAAGAAGCGGAAGCTCCTGACGGCTTGGATAAGTAAGCCAGCGGATTTCCAGTTTCTGTCCGTCTTTTTCACGGATACCGTCACCATCGGAATCCACCCATCCAGCTTCCTCCAGAACCTTCTTTGCCCCATCAGGATCATAGCTCTCTGTTGTCAGATTCTGTCCGCCAAAAGAGAAAGTATCCGGGAAAGCACCGACTGCAGGATATCCATATCCATTCAGAAGCACAGACACAAAGCTGTCCTTATCAATACCCATGGCAATTGCTTTGCGCACTGCAGGGTCAGATGTTACAGGACTTTCAAAGTTCATCCATGCATAGAATGCACGGCTTGTAGCTGTACTGGTAAATGTAAAATCATCATTTTCAAATAAGGGATAGCTTGCATATGCCATACCATAGGCAGCATTGATCTCCCCTGCCTGAAGAGCCATTCCCAGTGTATCACCGTCAGAAATTGTGCGGACAGTGATCTCATCCACATTTACATCTCCATTCCAGTAGTTTTCGTTTTTTACAAGATTAACATGATCATCTGTCACCAGTTCAGTTGCCACATAAGGACCTGTACCGATCACGATCCCATCATCACTGACACCTGCCTGCATATCAATAATGCATCCATAAGGATCACTGAGATAATTGATCAGTGCAGGCTTCGGTTCTGTAGTCTTTATGGTAACAGTATTTCCGTCAGCCTCGATAGTATCAATGCAGAGATCTCCTGCTGCACGCTCATGATTGGCAACCAAAGCCTCCAGGCTTTCCTTTACTGCTTCTCCGTCACAGGCACGTCCATTGGAAAACACAACTCCGTCGTTCAGTGTGATCTTCCAGGTCAGCTCGTCAATATTTTCATACTCTTTTGCGATCCATGGCTCTATTTCCATTGTATCAGAATAACGGAAAAGAGTTTCCCCTACTCCATAACGGATGCAAGCCCATCCTGCATAGGTATTCTGAGGATTAATATCTGCCTCCTCATTTTCCGCATTAAAGGTGGTATCGCCAAATACCAATGTCTTTTTTTCTGCTGCCAGTGTTGGCATAGCTGTCATTCCTACTGCCAGCCCCAGGGCAATTGCCATTGCCAGAAATTTCTTTGCTCTCATTTTCTTTCCTCCTCGTTTGTTTTCATATTACTTATCATGAACGGCTGTTCTTCGGATCCAGATAGTCACGGACTGTATCACCTAACAGATTGAAAATTGCCACAGATATAAAAATTGCAATTCCAGGTGATAATACTACCCATGGATATGTCTGGATCATACTTCGTCCGCTGCTCATCATACTTCCCCACTCAGCCATGGGAATCTGTGCTCCCAGTCCAAGAAATGACAGGCCCGCAAGCTCCATCATCATAGTACCAATGTCAAGCATGGCTGTTACCAGAACAGGTCCCAGCATATTGGGAAGAATATGCCTGAGCATAATCTGACCTGAGCTGTCACCTGCAAGTATGGCAGCATGAATATAGGGTTCCTCTTTTAATGCCAGAGTCTGCCCTCTGGCAATACGTGAATATTTCGGCCAGCTTACTACTGCCAGTGCTATAACAGCATTCTGAATGCCTCCCCCAAGAATAGCCGCGATCGCCATGGCAAATACAAGCCCAGGGAAAGCAAGACATACATCTGAAATCCTCATCATAACAGCATCTGCAGCTCCGCCAAAATATCCGCAGCATACACCCACAGCTGTTCCCAGCACAGCGATCACAGCAACCAGGATAAAGGTAGAGAAAATACTGGCTCTTGCACCACTTATCACTCTGGACAGCATATCTCTCCCATATGTATCTGTTCCCATAGGATGCTGAAGACTGGGGGGCTGAAGTGCACTTGCCAGATCCTGTGCATAAGGGTCATATGGACAGAGATGCTCTGAAAAAATTGCAAGTATTACAAGCCCTATTGCAAGAATAAGAAAAAAAATCAGCTTTTGTTTTATATGGTTTTTCTTAATCTTCTGTACACGCACTGTCACATTTTTATTCTGCTTTTCACTCATTGTTTCACACCTCCCAGACGGATTCTCGGATCCAGGAACCGGTATGACAGATCTGTAAGCAGATTTACTACAACATAGATGATCGCCATCCACATAACATAGGCCTGAATAATAGGATAATCACGCATGGAGATGGCATCTACTGCCATCTTTCCAACTCCATCCCACATAAAGATTGATTCTACGATTGCAGTTCCTCCCAGCAGATTTCCCACTGACAGCATCAGCAAGGTAATGATGGTTACCAGCGAAGCCTTCATAATACTTTTCCAAAGAGTGACAGAAAACTTTACTCCTCTTGCTTTCGCTCCTGCCACATAGTCTTTGCTTAATTCATCCAGCACAGTTGCACGGACCTGGCGGAGATACTTGGCTGACATGGCAATTGCCAGAGTGATCGCCGGCATTGCCACACTCTTTAAACTTACATCTTTGGATATAACCGGAAAAATCCGCAACCGGATCGCAAGAAAATACATTAACAGCAATGATACAAAAAAATTAGGAAGACTGTTTCCTATAAAGCTGCATAAACGGATCAGATAATCCGTGATCGTATTCTGTTTTACTGCTGACAGAATCCCCAGAGGGATTGATATGATGATAGTCAGCAAAATAGATGTCACTGTAAGAAGCAGCGTTGCCGGAAGCTTCGATATGAACGTATCAAAAACCGGAAGACTGGATACATAGCTGTTTCCCATATCTCCATGAAGCAGTTTCCCAAGCCACACAAAATACTGGGTCAGAAATGGTTTGTCCAGTCCCAGCTGTTCTCTGGCTGCATTTAACTTATCTTCTGACAGGATCTGTCCTGTATTTTCCATTTTTTGTGTTACTACATCACTTCCCGCAATCCGCATCATGCCATAAGAGAGAAAAGTAATCGCAAACAAAATGGGAATCAGCTGAAGCAGTCGTCTGAATGCATATTTTCTCATTTGATTATCTCCATTTTATAATTTTTGAAAATTGTACTCTTAATTTGCCACCATTCAGTTTAACAAAAGCAAAAATAGCCCACAACCCACCCTGGGGGTTATAAGCTATTCTTAATTTGAATATCTATCGTCATTTTTGGAATAGATTTTTTTTATATCAGCAATAATTTAAAACAACCATCCCATTTTGTTCTAAACTATGTTATACTACAAGAGCTGTCGAACCTCCAGCAGGAAGGAGGTGAGTTTCATGGAAGCAATTTTTACTTCATTTCTTGTCTCTGTCATAGCAGGCGTAGTTAGCTACTACATATGCAGATGGCTGGACAGCGGACATTAGACAGCAACAGTCTAAACGGAACAGCTCCCCGTAACGAGCAAGAAAGCCCTCAGAGCGGCAACTCTGAGGGCTTTCGTTTCGCTTCATGGAAATTTCACTTCATTTCTTAGCTACTATTAGTATATGCAAAATAAGTTAAAAAGTCAACTGCAATTTTTATTAATGCTTCGGCAGTCTGCTCTTTAAAAACTCCACAAGCTCTGCCACACTCTCATCCATTTCTTCTCCTTTGTGGAGTATAAAACCAAAAATCACTTTACTGTCTCCAAGATCCAGAGGGATTCCCGGTGTAGTGCCTTCTTTGTTTTCTGACAGGTAACTTCCGCTTATATTTGCCACCTTGCTGTTCTTCAGCATTTTTTCCATAATATAATCACTGTTGGTCAGCACGGAAATGTCAATATCCTTCCATTGGAATGCATCTTCTTTTACAGCACCGATGTCAAAAAATTCATCCTGATAATTCTGTATAAAACGGATTCCCTCCAGGTCTTCCAGTTCTGCCCTCTCTTTGCCGGAATTGTAAAGCTCTGTCAGCCTTCCCGGATACAGCATTACATCTGTTTCATAGATAGGTTCGAAATGCATTTTGTTTTTTGACAATTCATACAGGAAATTTTCCTTCTGCTGACTGAGGATATATACAAAACCAATATCATCCATATAATCCCGGACTCTTTCCATTACGCTTTGTACACCTGCTGTTGTTACCTGGAAATGATATTTTTTTTCATAGGTTTCATTATAAAAGTCTACAAATTGATTGGCAAACCAGGAGCTGGGATTTAGAGATATCCTTATCCATTTTGTCATTCCGCTGGAAGCCATATTTTCCAGAACATTTACTTCATTTATAATTTTCGACGCATATTCATACATCTTATGCCCCTGTACTGTCAGTCTGATTCCTCTTGGCAGCCGTTCAAAAAGCTGCATTCCCAGCGTATCTTCCAGTCCCTTGATCACCTTGCTGACACTGGGCTGTGTAGAATACAGATTTTTCGCAGCATCACTGAATGAACCAGTCTGCGCACATACTACGAAATACTGTAATTGTTTTAAATCCATAAAGATTTTATCCCTCTTTCTGTTTTTATCCGCCATTAACCCTTTTTTCTATTTTGAGTTTTATCTTCATACATTCTGTGATCTGCCATAATGCGGATTTCATCGATCTTCTGGCTGTGTTCCGGATAAATGGCATAGCCACAGCTTGTATCCACGCTCAGCAGACGACCCTCTATGTTAAAAGGCCGGTCAATGACACTTTTTATTCTTCTGACCATCATCTCACAGAATTCATCATTAATATTGCCCTCCTCAATGATCAGGGAAAATTCATCTCCACCGATACGGAAAGCATAGTCTGTCTTCCTGATACATTTGCACAATCTCCGGGAAACCGCCTTCAGCAATCTGTCTCCCATGTCATGTCCATAAGTGTCATTAACAGGCTTAAACCTGTCCAGATCCAGATAGAACATGGCAAATTTTTTGCGTAACTTTCCATTTCTTTTTAATCTTTCAGAAAGATAACGTTCATTATAAAGTCCTGTCAGTGCATCCGTATTTGCCAGCTTCTCAAGTTCATGCTTCTGCCCGATATCCTGAGCGATCAACATTACTTTGGACAGTATACTACCTTTCCATTCCACAGGTATCACTGACATTACTTTATAAGAAGATCTGTCAAGAGTACAATATTCAAAGGTATACAGATCATCCTCAGATATAATAACCTTTCTCAGATGTTCCGGTGAAAGCAGATCATCCATCTGTATATTTATCTTTTCCGTAAGTACCACATACTCTCCGGACATACGCTGAAGAAGTTCCCTGTAATCACCTGTAGGATTATAATAAGACTCATTGTTCATCTCATAATATTCGTATATCCCGCTGTCCAGATCACAAACTGCAAAACGCTCTACAATCCTGGTTACTCCCTGAATAAGCTGGTCCATGGCGATGTTCTGCTTTAACATCGCTCTGCGTTCTTTTTCCGCATTTTTCGAATCCGTCACATCACGAAGAAAAATCATGGCGTGTCTGACCTCTCCGTTCTCATCTGTATCTCCCTCCATCACTACATTCCGGATAATACGCAGCTCTCCGTCAAGCACTGCTTTGTATTCCTGACTGAGTTCCCCGGTAATTTTTCTGAGTTCCTTCATAATATATTCCCGGTTGTAAATCTGCGCAACCGCCTCTTTACTCTCAGGACAGACATAATTATTAAGAAACATCTGTATCAGTTCATCCCATGTCCGGCTTTTGTTGGAAATTTCCTGAAGCGAGCCCCTTACTTTCATAGATTCAAATGTATTTTCCTGAAGATCCACATAATATTCACACAGATTCATATCTGTAAAAGCCCGGTGAAAAACAGCTTCCCTTGCTTCCTGATTCCGGGCAAAGTGATCAGATCTGACAGATAATACCCAGATTGGCCGTCCTTTATTATCCCTGGCATCTGCCTTCACAATCCTTACCGGTATTGATAAACCTTTACTGTCTGTCAGATACAAGGTGTGAGAACCCTGTAAATCATGAAGTCCTGCCGGTGAAAATATATGCTTTTGCTCATTACAGACCACACTGAGCATAGATCCGTCTGATGCTTTCATAAATTCATCAAGGTCATCCCACCCCAAAAGTTGCAGAAAATAGTTACTTACACTCCAGATTGTCAGCTTCTCATCATAATAACCGGCGATTGTTCCCACAGGATCATTCTGTTTCAGTACATATTTAATAGCTTCCTGAACTGAAGGATTAATATCCGTATCTTCATTTGCGACATATATTTCAATCTTATTCATTTTGTTAAGCATACACCTATGCTCTGACATGATATTCTCAACCTTTCTTTAAAATAAAAGAGAATAATGCCCGCTACAATACAACAAGACATTACTCTCTGTATAAATGCAACTGGCTGCCATTTTACAGGCCCTTTAGCTTTGCGCCGCAGCCTTTCGACTGTTTTGCCGATACTGTATCTGTGGAATTATACAGTTACCTGGTGTGCCAACAAGTTGATTTCTCGAAGAATCAACTTGTCGGCACACTGGTTGATTCACAGATACATTATATATATTATATTTTCAATCTCTTATTACTGTTTACCATTAATATTTCCTGCACCGATGTTTATTTGTTACTGTTTATTCCGTTCTCAGTAACATTTATATGCTTTGTAAATCCAAATAACAACTTGCCTCTTTCAATTGTCAGGTCAGTTAAACACTAATTGCAATATATTATTTGCATATCCCCTGAATAATGTCAACTGCTATTTTCCTTATTTCACAAAATTTATTCCAGATTGCAAACGACATACATTACATTTGTCATAATTAATCCTCTGAAATATTAAGACAGGTCCGTATTTTACGGGATAACGACCAACTATAATAACTCCATACAAAAACAGATCCAATATCTTATAATCAAAGATACAGGACCTGTTTTTATTATCTGAAATTCAGCCTGCAAGATTCAGCATTTTTAATAAGAACAGCCAGCTCAGGCCATAATAGGTAATTACTGCAACAAGGTCATTCACTGTTGTGATCAGCGGACCTGATGCTACTGCCGGGTCAATATTGATCTTCTTAAAAAACAATGGAATACAGGTGCCTACTGCACTGGAGATCAACATAGCCAGCAACAGTGCCACACCGATACATCCGGATACTGCATAGGAAAACAAAAGTGTTTTTCCTTTAAACAGATAAATATACAATCCAATCAGCGCAAAAGACAGAATTCCAAGAAGTCCGCCATTACACAGACCAATTCTCATTTCCTTCCACACAAGTTCCAGTTTCTGCTTACCTGTCAGAGATTCATCCATCAGCACACGAATCGTCACAGCCAGAGACTGGGTACCCACATTACCTGCCATATCAAGGATCAAAGACTGGAAGCACATAATGATCGGAAGTACAGTCACCACCTTCTCAAAAATTCCTACCACTGAGGAAACTACCATGCCAAGTCCCAGAAGAATGATCAGCCAGGGCAGACGTTTCTTCATACTTTCTTTCAGTGGCTCCTTTAAATCCTCTTCTGCTGTCAGACCGGCCAGCTTCGCATAGTCATCACCCATCTCATCATCAACCAGGTCAATGATACTGGCAGATGTGATGACACCCAGAAGCTGATTATCGTTGTCAAGAACCGGAATAGAATCCTCAGAATAATCTTTCAGTTCTTCGATACAGTCATCAATATTCTCTTCCGCATATACATATGGATAGGAAGTCACCACCAGATTCTCAAGCAGATCATCCCGTCTGGCAATGATCAGTTCTTTCAGATTAATGGCCCCATAAAATTTCTGCTGCTCTGTCACTACAAAAATAGTGGAGATATTGTCATTTTTTGCAGCCTGTTCGATCAGACTGCTCATTGCCTGCTTAACTGTCAGTTTATCTGTGATCACAATATAATTTGTTGTCATGCGGCTTCCGATCTCATCCTCATCAAAGGATGCGATCATCTCCACATCACGTCGAACCTCAGGTTCAAGCAGATCGATCAGTATTTTTTTCTTTGTTTTTTCAACTTTATTTAATACATCTGCAAGAGCATCTGTCTCCATTTTGGATAAAATGGCTGCTGCTTTTTTCACATCCATTTCATTCAGATACTCTGCTGCATTCTCCTCATCTGTATATTCAAAAATATCAGAGAGCATATCTGTATCCAGGATACGGTACAGCTTGCACCGCTCCTGTACAGTCAGTTTCGGCATTACATCTGCCAGATCATTCTCATGATAATCCTGCAGCCTTCCTCCCATAACGGCAGGAGAGGTGTTGCTGCGGATGATCTTCAGAATTTCTTTGGAATAATCCTGTACTCTTTTCTCCATTCTTTCATCCTCCGTTTTTTTGCATAAAAGCACACCAAAAGAAAGCAGTCTGTTATTTATTACATTTTACTGCCATTTCTTTCATGCTTTTTCCAGCAGAATAAACCGCAGGGTATCAAACCATAACCTGCTATTCATCCGCTGTCCGTAACTGTCCGGCATCTTCGCCGGATCATTACTGCTCAATATGTAATTGCATGATTCGGGGGAATTTCATAAATACAGGATAAGAAATGAAAAAGACATCCAATCTTCCACATACAGAAACTGTCAGATCACAGACAGTAAAAAGCTTCTATTCTATATGCATACATGGAAAATATATGACTACAGCAGAACAAAAACGGCTGCTATACTCATATACTCTTTTTAATTCAGATCCTGTGCTACTACTTCGCCCATGAGAATCGCAATTATCCATTCTGTTCCACCTGCCTTTTCTTTAAAATTTACGATTTCGGATATCAGACCCTGTTTTCGGGAATCTGATTTCTAACAGCAAATTTTATGCTGTTCCCTATTTTGAAACAGCATTTTTAAAATTATTTTCAATTTGCACAGTTATTGTAACCGCCCAGTAGAGAAAAAGCAACCCTGTTTTCTCATTTTTTACATTAATTTTTGTTAATGTTAACGATAAGTTTGCTTCTTTTATTCCTAAATGATAGAATATAATCAGAAATTTGCAAATAATAAGATTATTGCCATAAACATGCAAGACTATAATTGATATTCACAGGAGAAAAAATATGTCATTTATCAGTGTATTTGATGTTATGGGGCCGAACATGATCGGTCCTTCAAGTTCACATACCGCAGGTGCGGCGCGTATTTCCTATCTTGCCCAGAAAATGATCGAAGGCCCGTTAAAGAGAGCCGACTTCATCCTGTACGGCTCTTTTGCAAAAACTTACCATGGTCACGGTACTGACCGAGCTCTGCTGGGTGGTATTATGGGATTCTCTACTGATGATATGCGCATCCGAAATTCTTTTGATATTGCTCATGAAAAAGGTCTGAAATTCTCTTTCACTCCAAATGAGCAGGAAACAGATATTCATCCGAACACCGTAGATATCTGCATGGAAAATGAAAAAGGCCAGAAAATGACCGTACGCGGCGAATCCCTTGGAGGAGGCAAGGTCCGTATTGTAGATATCAATCACGTACAGGTAGACTTTACAGGCGAGTACAGTGCAGTGATCGTGATTCATCAGGACACTCCCGGCGTTGTGGCCTATATTACCAAATGCCTGAGTGACCGCAATATCAATATTGCATTTATGCGTCTGTTCCGTGAAAGCAAGGGAGAGATTGCTTATACAATCGTAGAATCTGACGGCAAACTTCCTGAGAATATCGTTCCTGCGATTCGCGAGAACCCGAATATTCATGAAGTTATGATCGTACAGATGTAAAGAAAGGAGGATTTTTATCATGGATTTTAAAAATGCAAATGAACTCTTAGCACTCTGTGAAGAAAAAAATCTTCCTATCTCAGAGATTATGCGTATCCGTGAGATTGAGCTTGGCGAAACAGCCTCTGAGATTGTAAATAAAAAAATGACACGAGTACTGGGAATTATGAAAGATGCTGCTTTCTCACCAATCAGACAGCCGGTAAAATCTATGGGTGGTCTGATCGGCGGCGAAGCCAGAAAGCTGAGTCTCCACGCTCAGGAGAAAAAAGGTCTCTGCGGAAATCTGCTTCAGAAGGCAATTACTTATGCTATGGCTACACTGGAAACGAATGCCTCCATGGGGCTGATCGTGGCCTCTCCTACTGCCGGTTCTGCCGGAATCGTACCGGGACTGATGCTGGCAATGCAGGAACATTATCAATTCTCTGATGAAGAGATTATACGGGCATTATTTAACGCAAGTGCCATTGGTTATCTGGCAATGCGAAATGCAACTGTTGCAGGTGCGGTAGGCGGATGCCAGGCCGAGGTAGGGGTTGCATCTGCAATGGCTGCATCTGCTGCTGTAGAGCTGATGGGAGGTTCACCGAAAGAATGTACTTTTGCTGCATCTACTGTTCTTATGAACATGCTTGGTCTGGTATGCGATCCGGTCGGCGGTCTGGTAGAATATCCATGTCAGAACAGAAATGCTGCAGGTGTGGCAAACGCTATAATTGCCGCAGAAATGGCTCTCGCAGGAATCCCGCAGTTGATTCCTCTGGACGAAATGATCCAGACGATGTTTACCGTGGGTAAAAAGCTTCCTGCAGAACTGCGTGAAACTGCTATGGGAGGATGCGCTACTACGCCATCTGCATGTGAAGCATGCCATATATGCAGTTAACAGGCTGACAAATAAAAAAACTGTCTCTGTAATGCACCTATTTTCTACGTATAATGTGCATATACAGGACAGTTTTTTATTATTTTTCCAGCTTTGCCAGCACTTTTGATGTAAAATGTGTATCGAAAAACTGAACAAAAGGTCCGAATCCAAATGCACTGACTAGTGTTCCCAGTCCGACGATTCCCCCTGCAAGCCAACACACCAGTGCACTGATCGCATCATTAGATACTCTGCACCAGAAATACGGAATTTTCGGCCATTTCTCTGTCATGATCAGAGAAATACTGTCATATGGTGCAACTCCCTGTTTCGGAAGCTGGTACATGGAAATTCCAAGGCTTGTTATGATAACTCCAATAAATACGGTAACCACCTGCATTGCCATCTGATCCGGTGCATCGATCACAGATGTGATCAGGTTATAGAAAAATGTAACAAAATATCCAAGGAATAACGCATTTATGATCGTTCCCAATCCGATAAGCTTTCTTCCCCAGATAATTTCTATTACAAAAAATCCCAGATTCAGAAGAATTAAAAAACGGGCATATTCAATTCCCACACATTCTGCCAGTGCCATTACCATTCCGCTGAAAGGGTCATTTCCAAGTCCGGAAAGTTTAAATATCGCAATTCCCAGACCAAGGATTATATTTCCAATCAACATTACGACCACATACTTCCAGTTTATTTTTCTGATCCATTCACTCATCTTTTTTCCTCCGTAAAATTAACTCTTTCTATCATATCAGACAGTAAAATACTTTACAATATTCTTTCTGTAAATTGTTTTCCACTATTTTAAAACTACGTTACTGTTCACTCCGTTCACAGTAACGTACCCAAAATTCATTCCAGATTGCCTGCGGCAATGGAATTTTGGCTTGTATGTCTTGTGATTTTGGCATATTCATGCCAAAACACTTCGCGGGATAGTGGTGTGTGAACAGTTACAAAACTACTTGATTTACTCCGTGAATATGACTATAATGAGAAAAACGTATATAGGTGTATATACACCCTTCTATACATAATAAAAACAGGAGAAAGTAATCTATGGAAAAGTTTAAAGCATTTCTCAGACGTAAAGACATCGAAATCTCCATAAAACGTTATGGAATCGATGCCCTTGGTGCCATGGCGCAGGGTCTTTTCTGCTCCCTGCTGATTGGCACGATCATCAACACACTTGGAACACAGTTTCATATTTCATTTCTGACCACTGCTGTGGCAACTGTAAACGACACCCAGTATACCGTAGGCTCTCTGGCATCTGCAATGAGTGGTCCTGCCATGGCTGTCGCCATCGGCTATGCGCTGCATTGTCCGCCGTTGGTGTTGTTTTCATTGATTACTGTTGGCTTTGCATCTAACGCATTAGGCGGTGCAGGCGGACCGCTGGCTGTATTATTTGTAGCCATCTTCGCTTCCGAAATCGGAAAAGCAGTATCTAAGGAAACCAAAATTGATATTCTGGTCACTCCACTTGTCACGATCGGTGTAGGTGTTGCCCTGTCCGCGTGGTGGGCTCCGGCACTTGGAAGTGCAGCGATGAAAGTGGGAAATATTATTATGTGGGCAACCAACCTGCAGCCGTTCCTGATGGGAATCCTTGTTTCTGTATTCGTGGGTATTGCACTGACACTTCCTATCTCATCTGCCGCAATCTGTGCTGCGCTTGGCCTTACCGGACTTGCCGGAGGAGCTGCTGTAGCAGGCTGCTGTGCACAAATGGTAGGTTTCGCAGTAATGTCCTTCCGTGAGAACAAATGGGGCGGACTTGTTTCTCAGGGAATCGGAACATCCATGCTCCAGATGGGAAATATCGTAAAAAATCCACGCATCTGGATTGCACCGATCCTTACTTCTGCCATCACCGGACCTCTTGCAACCTGTCTGTTCAAACTTCAGATGAACGGTACTCCGGTTTCTTCCGGTATGGGTACCTGTGGTTTCGTAGGACAGATTGGTGTCTACACCGGATGGATGAATGATATTGCCGCAGGAACAAAAACAGCTGTCACAGGCTGGGACTGGGCCGGACTTTTGCTGATTTCCTTTATCCTGCCTGCAATCCTGTGTCCGCTCATCAACATGTTTATCCGTAAGCTTGGATGGGTGAAAGACGGGGATATGACACTTTCATAAGCAAAAACAGCTGCGTTACCTGTCAATTGAAACTGTTACTTGATAAAATTTCAGCTAACAGTTTCAATGGTAACACAGCTGCTTTTTATTTTTCCACTTCCGTATATTGATTTCCCTGAGGATCACTCAAATTGTCATCCACATAATTTTTTCATCCCTTTGGAAATCGCCTTTCAGTGATAAGATTTTTATATTCGTACTTCTTCATCCATTTTAAGCAATGCACTCTTAGCCAGCTGATCTGCCTCTTCATTGTAGTGATTGCCCGTATGAGCTGCTATTTTACAAAAAGAAATCTGTACTTTCTTTCCTGCTTCCTGCATATGGGCTGCGTATTTGCTGGTCAGAGGTGTTTTGGCTCTCCACACACCTGTTACCCACTTCTCTACACCTTCGTAATCATAGCGGATTTCCACAGCTGGATATTTGTTTTCTATGGCCCAGTTTACTGCAGTCATGGAACCAAGCATCTCTCCTGCCACATTTCGGATCGCGACTCCTGCAGAATCACTGCCGCTGCCGGATTTACGGATTTCCTGTCCATCCGGTGTAAGGATCACACAACCAAAGGCATATCTGCCAATACTTTTCTCGAAACTTCCATCTACATAAGCAATGACCATATTTTCAGGTACTTCCACGATTCCTGCCGCCTCTTTTTCTTTATCACCGGATACATTTCCTGTTGTCTCCATGTTCAGAAAAGCCAATGCTTCCTCTTTCTCTGTAAATCCCCGAAACTCAGCTCCTGAATATCCGCTTACTGCCTTCTGGCACTCCGCCCATGTAGCAAAAAGTCCTGTTTTATGTCCCTTGCGTACTGCATATATTTTCTTCTTTGCCATAAAATCCTCCTGAACAAATAATCAATATTTTGACTCACATTACTTTACTATATTTTGATTAATACTATATAATCTTTCTTTCTATCAGGCAAGTTATACAATGGAAATTTCTCAAAAAAACAACGTGCAGATACATTTTAAAATCGGGATAAATCTTCAAACCTGAAGTTATCTGTCGACTTCAATGTTTCTGCACGTTTTTTATAATAGCAGATATTTTAATCAATACCTTCTGTTAACCTGTAGCAATTACATAAAATACTGCATTCCTCTTTATCTGAATTTATAAAGCCTTATGATACAATTCCACAATATCCTGCTTTCTGGAGGATCTTGGATTTACTGCAATATTTCCGCTCTTCATAGCATCATCTGCCATGGCATCAATCTTGCTTTCAATCTCCTCATCAGAAATCTCTTCTCCCTTCTTTGCCTGGCGGATGGCTGTGGTCAGGTCTTCCGGGATTCCGATATCTTCGTTTAATTCCCTGATGGCATCCACCAGCATCAGTGGTTCGAATTCATCCTCATATGCAGGGATCGGACTGATATAATTATAAATCTTCAGATATCTGCCATGATCTGCCAGCGCATTATATTCTGCAATCACAGGGAGAAGAACTGCATTTGCCACTCCATGTGCTACATTAAAGAAAGCACTTACCGGATGACTCATGGCATGGACATTTCCAAGTCTTGCAAAGGAAAAGGCGATTCCTGCAAAAAGAGAACCTGTAAGCATTGCTTCTGCTGCCTCCAGATCTGTACGTCTTGCCACAAAACGGCGGATATTTCCACCGATCAGCTCCATTGCTTTCTCTGCCATTGCGTCAGAAAACGGAGATGCTGCTGTGGAAACATAAGCCTCCTCCGCATGGATAAATGCATCGATTCCGCAGGCTGCTGCCACAGATGCCGGAGCAGATGTGAGAAGCTCAGGATCCAGGATCGCATATGCAGGAAGAAGTTCATAACTGAATACCGTCAGCTTATAATCTCTGCTGTGGTCAGTGATAACAGAAAATGCCGTAACCTCTGAACCGGTTCCCGCAGTAGTCGGGATTGCGATCAGCGGAACAATTTTTCCGGGAACCTTATGTGCCCCCTCATATTCTGTAATACTGCCGCCATATTTAGCCGTAACTCCCACTGCTTTTGCCACATCCATAGGAGAACCACCGCCCAGCGCAACGATAAAATCTGCACCGGATTCCTTATACGCTTCTGTCGCTTTTTCCACTGTGGTGACAGACGGATTGGCTTCTACATCTGTAAAAATATCCACTGCCATTCCGGCGTCTTTCAGATAATCCGCCGCCTTATCCACAACTCCCATTTTCCGGAGAGTTGGTCCTGAGATCAGCATTGCATGAGAACCTCCAAGCTTTTTGGCACATTCCGGAAGCTTCGCCAGAGTACCTGCACCGACTGTAATATTCTGAGGAATAAAAAATTCAAATGGATTCATTAATTTCTGCCTCTTTTCCTGTATTTTTCAATATTGCAATGTGCAGGGCATCTACCCTGCACAAATTCAAAACTCTGTTACCCAAAATAATTGTCATGTCATTTATAGCGTTATGCCATAGAGGAAAGCACCCTGTCAATAGCCGCATCGATTACCACATCAAGCTCTTCATCATCAGCCTCCGGCATAAGACTTGCTGCATCCTCATCAGAGATCAGTTCAATAAGTTTACCAAAGTCTTCTTTATATTTACGTTTACAGATCGCATAAAATACAACTCCAAGTAAGCTCCAGCCGCCTACCATGATCCATTCCTGAAATACCAGACTTCCACCGGAACCCGGAATACAGTAAACCAGAAGCATTAGCCCTGACATGACTACTGCCATAAAACCTACAAATTTGTAGTGGCCTACTTTGTAAGGTCTTGCCATATCCGGTTCCTTTTTACGAAGGATCAGGAAAGAGGCAGAAACCATACAGTATGCAAGGCAGCATCCGAAGTTACCTGCATCACAGATCCAGACCATCATTGTTCTTCCTGCAAAAGGAGCCAGCATAGTCAGGGCACCGATCAGATACAGAGAATTAACCGGAGTTTTGTGCTTCGGATGAAGCTTTGCAAAAAACGGAGGAATCATGTAGGATTCTGCCATAGAGTACATGGCACGGGAACCGCCAAGGAGGAAGGAGTTCCATGATGTAATAATACCACACATTCCACCTACAATGATAACCTTGGCCATAATCTTTGTCCCGAAAGCCTTGGCCATGGCATCTGCTGTTACAAGTCCTGTTCCCTGCTGAGACTCAATAATCTCTGCCGGATTCAGGATATAACCTACTGCAAGAATAACCAGTGCGTAAAATACAACAGCCAGCACAACAGAGAGGATCATCATTTTACCGATTTTTTTCAGCGGAACATTGATTTCCTCTGCTGCCTGTGGGATAACGTCAAAACCAATAAAGAAAAACGGAGTGATGACTGCAACCTTAATAATACTTTTCATCGCTTCGCCGGTACCGTTTCCAACAAACATCTGTCCCTGAAGGTTATCCACACTTCCTGTAACCACAGAAGCCACGATCAGAATAATTCCGGCACCGCCGATGATACAGGTAAGAACAGTCTGCAGAACTGCCGCAGTCTTTGCTCCATTAATGTTAATTATCATAATAAGAAAAGCAATCACAATCGCCACGATCAACCAGGATGCATAAACATCAAAGCCTGCAACTGTATAGAGATATCCTTTCAGGAACCCCGGCCACAGATAAGAGATGATTGTGGGAAATGCACATGCCTCAAAGCAGGCAACACTTACATATCCAAGAATGATCGCCCAGGTGCAGATAAAAGAACCTGTAGAACCCATTGCCCTGTAGCTGAATACATGCTCACCACCACACTGAGGCATGGCTGCTGTAAGCTCTGCATAGGTCAGACCTACGAAAAAGATCATGATTCCACCGATTGCAAATGCAATAGCTGCACCAAGCACACCACCAGATTCAATCCAGTTACCGGAAGAAACTACCCAGCCCCAGCCGATCATGGCGCCAAATGCAATTACAAGTATGTCCCATGCACCAAGTACTTTGTCAAATTCTGATGTTTTTTGTTCCATAGTTCAGGCCTCCTTTTTTCCGTATTTTTTTGCGATCAGATCTTCCAGATATTCTGCTGTTCCCTGAATTCCCAGAAAATCACTGTTAATAAGAATATCCCTGTTATGTCTGTCACCGCGGTTACTTCCTGTCAGTGCCAGATGTCTCTTATGATAACGTTTATCCTTCTCATCCAGCAGAAGCTTTGCATCCTTTTCCGAAAGATTATGGCTTTCCATAATGTTGTGAACGCGAACATCATTAGGTGCATAAATAAATGCTCTCACCAGCTGGATTCCTTCTGTATCTTTCAGAATATAATCTGCAGACCGTCCTATGATCACGCAGGCTTCTTTCTGAGCCAGCTTCCGGATAATCTGCTTCTGTACATGAATGGCGCGGTCTGTCAGATCCGCATATTTGGAAAAGGAACCTCGCACATCACCCTGTGCACCTTTACCTGCGATGGTTCCGCCTTCCTCTACTCTGTCCATAATGTCTGTAGGGATGCCTACCTCTTTGATAATCTCATCCACAAGATCACGATCATAAAACTTAATCCCCAGATCCTGTGCAATCTTCTTACCGATGGCATTGCCCTTGGCTCCATATTCGCAGCCAATCGTAATTACCAGATGTTTCATGCTCTTCCCTCTCACACTCAAATTTTTATCAGATTCTCAAACATTTGAAATCCACTGATTTGCTATGTAAATCGCTACTTTCTCATGTTTGGCAGGTCCCAAGTTCAAAAGTCTTATCGTGCAGGCACGAACGACTTTTTGACCTTTGGGCCCTGATATCATAAAAGGGCGCACGAATATAATTCGTGACGCCCTTGTCCTTACTGTATCACTCCGTTGCCGGATTTTTATTTTTCCAGAGATTTAATTGTATCTTCGATGATTGCTACAGCTTTGTCACACTCTTCTTCTGTAACAATAAGCGGTGGGATCATACGGATGATATGCGCTCCGATAGCTGTGATCAGAAGATGTCTGTCAAGACAACCATGTTTTACATCCACTCCGCCGATAGTATCATCAAATTCCACACCTACCAGAAGTCCCTGATGTCTTACTTCTTTTACATGAGGAAGCTTCTCAAGCTTAGCTGCAAAGTAATCGCCAACCTTCTTTGCATTTCCAGCCAAATCTCTGTCCAGAAGCTCATTCACCTCAGCCAGTGCAGCTGCACAGCTTACCGGATGTCCGCCGAATGTAGTTCCATGGGAACCTGCTGTGAAAGCTTTTGCAACCTCTGCTGTTGCACAGATGGCACCGATCGGCATTCCACCGCCCAGAGCCTTTGCCATAGATACGATATCCGGTTTGATACCATAATTCATATAGGACATAACAGCACCTGTTCTGCACCATCCTGTCTGTACTTCATCAATCAGAAGAAGCATATCGTTCTCATCACAGAATTTACGAAGTCCCTGCATGAATTCCATTGTTGCAGGATGTACGCCACCCTCGCCCTGTACAGGCTCAACCATAATGGCAATTGTGTTCTCTGTGCATGCATCCTTGAAAGCCTGAAGGTCATTGTACGGTGCATAGGAGAAACCATAAGTCATAGGTCCGAATCCAACCTGGCATCCATTACCCGGCTGACCTGTTGCAGACATGGCACCAAAGGTTCTTCCATGGAATCCCATCTTTGCAGTTACGATATGATAACGGTTTGGACCATATTTTTCAATACCATATTTACGAGCCATTTTGATCATTGCCTCGTTAGCCTCTGTACCGGAGTTCTGATAGAAAATCTTGTCCATTCCGATTGTTTCACAGACTTTCTCAGCAAGCAGCGCCTGCGGGATTGTGTATGGATAGTTGAATGTATGCATAATATCATCTAACTGATCCTTTGCAGCAGCTACAACCTTAGGGTTACAGTTTCCTGCGCTGTTTACTGCAATACCAGCATAAAAATCAAGATATGGGGTTTTATTCTCATCATAAATGTACATGCCCTCTGCTGTCTCTGCAAGGAAATCAAATCTCTCATAAGTCTCGATCATGTACTTGTTTACTTTGTCCTTAATGTCCTGAAAAGTTAATCCTGTGTCTTTTAATTTCATAGCTGTACCCTCCTGCATCCTTAAGATAATAAAAAAAGCAAAGACAAACTGACCCGTATGGGTAAGCGCCTTTGCTTAACTTTTTCTGTGTATTATTTTGTACATCCTTACAATATCACTGCCCTTATGATTTGTCAACATGTTTTTTTGAACATTTACATTTTTTACAGAAAGATCGTTACTGAGAACGGAGTGAACAGTAACGAAAGCTCTGTGTTCTCCTTATTGTATATCCAATATTTAGGCGTTTGCGAAACGCCAAAAGCCGCATAAATACGGCATTTTTTTGTTGTTAA